>JAJZTL010000101.1 GCA_021848965.1 Pseudomonadota bacterium | reverse complement strand
TCATCATTCCCCCAATGAATCAAGCAAAAAAAATATACTCGCGATTCATAACTTACACGTCCACTTTTCTTTTCCTCAAGGTTGGTTTCGTCCCACTCAAATTTTACATGCAGTAGATAATATCAGCTTAGATGTTTACCAAGGAGATATTTTGGGCATTGTCGGTGAATCAGGCTGTGGCAAGTCTTCTTTAGCTCGCGCCATTGTCGGTTTAAATTCCATTACTTCTGGGAGTATTATTTTTGATAGTCAGCATTCTTTAGAGCAATTATCTGAAAAACAATGGCACTCTATTCGACAAGACATTCAGCTTATTTTTCAAGATCCTATTGCCTCTCTCAATCCTCGCATGTCAGTATTAGAAATACTTGCTGAACCCTTAAAAATTTATCAACCAAAATTATCCAAAACAGAGATTTTACACGAAGTTACGCAGATGATCAGTGCCGTGGGATTAACAGAAGAACACTTATACCGTTATCCACAAGAGTTTTCTGGTGGACAATGTCAACGGATTAATATCGCCCGTGCTTTAATTTTAAAACCCAAATTATTGTTATGCGATGAAGCAACCAGTGCTCTCGACGCCAACATTAAATTGCAAATTATTCAATTACTACAGAAACTCAAGAAGCAATTTAATCTCACCATTGTTTTTATCACCCATGATTTAGGTATTTTAAAGTATTTCGCTGATCGTATTCTCGTCATGTACCAAGGAAAAATTGTAGAAAAATCTGACGACCCATTCTATCTCTATAAACACCCTCAGCATTCTTACACGAAAGCCTTATTATCGGCCTCTCTACCTTTACCACTACAATCATAAGAGGCTAATTAATTGGTTTTATATCTGGAATATTTTCGACTTTTTGTGCCGCAAAGCAGAGCTTTTTCTGAAGGTTGATAGAAAGATCATTTAAATCTCCGTCACGAAAAGAACATAATGCTCGAAGTGATGAAGCTGGATCAAAATTTTTTCCATACACAGCCGCCGCGCAACCCAAACCATCATCAAGAGATAATCCATGATCTAACATTGCAGCAATATCAATGTAATCTTTGCACTCAGCTCTATGTTGAATAGTATTTAACTTCGTTGCCATTAAATCTCTCAATGAAGCAATATGCAGATGATTATCGGATGATTGAATAGTTGGCTCAACACGTTTTTGTCGTCCTTTTAATCCTGCTAAAAATTGAATTTTCACAGGCCCTTCTGGCCATTCAATAAAACTATTAAGCGTATTCATTTCAGGCTGCACCAAGGGATATTCTTGTAATATTGGAAACGCTTTTAATAAACCCTCTTTATTGAGTGGCTCATCAGAAAAAAAGTCAAAATCAACTGATATTCTATGACCTATTTGCAGCGCAATAGCTGTCCCACCATACAACGTAAAATAATTGGGGATATCCTTTAATAAGGGCCAAAGCTTTCGTTGACTTAACGGTAAAATATCGAGATGGAGTTGTTTCATAGTTTTCTTTCAGGCAAAGGTGGAATGGGTAAGATATTAAACTTGATGTGCCAGTAATCCCACGAACGATAACTAAAGTATCCTGGCAAAGCATGGAGTAGCGTTGTCTTCAATTTTTCATCACCAACGGCCTTACGCAATGCTTGAATATCCTCCCAACATCCTAAGTTCATCACATTAGAAAAAAAAATATCAGGGTGCGAATATGCCCACTCAGTATCTTCCCACCACACATAACGCTTCGCCAGTTTATCTAAAATTTCAGTTTTCATGATGTTATTTTAGCACATTAAGAGGCAAACCCATAAATCAAGACAGGCAAAAATT
Source organism: Pseudomonadota bacterium (assembly GCA_021848965.1). Taxonomy (GTDB): domain Bacteria; phylum Pseudomonadota; class Gammaproteobacteria; order Legionellales; family Legionellaceae; genus CABHON01. The sequence goes on along the minus strand of JAJZTL010000101.1, from coordinate 4,869 downwards.
TGCTTGCTGTTTTTTGCCCACTTTGATTTATCACGCTTTTTCGTTCCAAAAAGTGTAACATTGAACATTTTTTCGTTCAATAATCATGTTTATCCCTTAGAAATTAAATCCGGTAGCACCAATAAAAAGAAAAGCTTACAAGTTTATAATCAAAAATACTCTCCTCACTTATTGTTACGTAGTTCACCCATGAATTTGCGAAAAGATGGAAAAATATTAAACTGTCCATTGTACTTATTGAAAAGGCTAAAGGATTTATTATAGTTTGCACAGAAATCTATTGACGCCATTCTCAACTTTTAGTTTTCTGAATGTTAGACGGATGTAGCTTATCTTGTTCCCATGTTTTAGGATTATGCATGACATATTCTTTAATTTGATAAAATGACACGTCATTTCGAACGATGTGTTCATAATAATCGCGTTGCCAGATATCGTGAAACGAGGTGTTTTTTCGTACCCATTGAGTTACGCCTATTTTAAAACCACGAATCGCTGAACCAATTGTTTTTGATGTGCCACGGAACTGTAGGGGCGAATAATATTCGCCCTTTCTGAGCGACGAATGAATAGACTTCTTGCATAACCTTCCAATTGCGAGACAAGTTCGAAGAAAAAATAGACGAAAAAGCAAAGTGTACACGCAAGTACACGAGCATTTTGAGAATATTTTGTTCACAGAAATTGGCCGTGAGTGGAGGTTATTTAGCTGAAAATCAACTCTGCACAGCGTCATTGCGAGGAGCGGCATGACGCTGTGCAGAGTTGATTTTCAGCTAAATAACCTGCATCCCTTCTGCCGTATTTAATCTGATTCTTGAGTTTCGAAAGAAGTCTATTCCAGCATTTTTCTGCTACTTTCCCGATGTCATTAAGTATTACGGAGTCCTCGGACACTTTGCCGAACAAATATTGTCTATTGCGCGTGCAAATCGTAATAAAGTAAACACCTTCTCGTGAATAATCGTAATATTGTAAACGATGTGACTGGCGATTGTTGGATTGCATCATTGTTCTCTTTTGTTGTTGTTACAGGGCGAATATTATTCGCCCCTACCGCAAGCTCGATCTTTTTGCTGAATAGCAACAAAACAATAACACATGACTATCGCCAAACATGAAATAAATATCCCTTCTAAATAAAAGTCATTAATATTAATACGCAAAGTTAACAGCATGGCGATACCCCCTGACAAATAAGATGAAATAGAAAGCAATGAAGACGCAGAATTATGCGAACTTTTAATTTCCACCAATGCGTTATAAGAAACAAAAGACGATAAGCTCACCACTGCCGTATTAGTTAAAACTCCTGGAATAACCCATATCCATGGAGGCGGTTGATGAATGCTCATTATTCCAAAAGGCAATATGCCTCCTAAAATAAATAATGTCATATACAACATAACTCTATGCTTTTCACTAACTTTTTTGGCGATATACGCGGGCAATAGAGGGAGGCGCATTCCTGGAAGTAAAAGTGGAAATAGATAAAAAGCTATTTGATGTACAGGAATAGAATAAGCCCTCTCTAACCAAAAAGGCATAGAAATAACACTGCTCTGCGTCACAGCATTTCCACAACATAAAATCACTAAATGACGTACAAAATTTTTATTTTTTAAATGTAAACACATTTGCTTAAAATTGAGCCAAAAGGTACTTTTTTTTTCTTGCTCAAATGCTCTATTTTCAATAAAAAAAGATAAGCAATAAAGTAATATTAACCAAAAAATAATGACTAAAAATATGTAATGCCAACCCCAATAATATGCAATGAACCCACCCAAAAGTGGCGCAATAAACGCTGCGTTATAACCACCACATAAACGCAACATCAATGATTTTTTGGCCGTTGTAGGCTCTAATGTATAAAGTACCGGAAAAGCTCTCGAGTAAACGGATAAACTATTCATAAGAATACAACTTATTAGATAAAATAAACCAAATACCCAAAAAGACTCTGAGAATGACAGTATAATCAGTGAAATGGTCCCTAATGAACCGATCATAAAAATCAAATATTTATTTGTTTTATATTCAATAAAAGGCCCCCAAACGATGGCGGATAATCCAGATAAAATAAATGATAAGGAAAGCAAGTAATGAATGGCATGTTCTGACGTATGAAATAGCGTATGAACATGAGGAAAGATAGGTAAAGCCACTTTTAACATTCCCCAATAAGCTATTTGCAGCAGCATAGGGAAAAGTACTATGATTTTTTTCATTTAGAAAGATTTTTTTGCACTATATGCTCAATGTGTTGCCGATATTTCCGTTGTATATCACGTGTCACTGAACCAATTTTACCTGAGCCAATAATGGTACCATCAATTTCACCCACAGAAGCGACTTCCTTAGTTGAAGACGTTAAAAACACTTCATCTGCAGATAAAAGCCGCTTGCGCGAAATAGTCTCTTCTTTTAACGTATAAAAATCCTCCACTAATTCGATAACCATTTTACGTGTTACCCCATTAAGCAAACGATTCGATAAGGGTGGTGTAATCACCGTGTTTTTTTCAACAATAAAAACATTGCTGCTGCATCCTTCTAACACATTACTATGGTTAACAATAATAGCCTCGTCCATATGCGCATAATAGGCTATTTGAAACATAAGAATATTTGCTAAACGATTAATCCCCTTAATATCACAATGCTCCCAACGTAAATCCTCTACTGTAATCACTTTTAGAACATGCTCTAGATCAGATACACATTCTGCTGATTCTAATTTAACAAAAACAGTTGGTGTTAATCCCTCAACAAATTGTTTTCTTTGCGGATACACTCCTCGCGTGATTTCAATGTATACAGACTGAATAGGTTGGACAGTATTACGTTTAATTAACTCCTGAATAACATCCATAAAATCAGTATAAGAGAAAGGCAAATCTATTTTTATTGCTTCTAAGTTCTTTTGCAGTCTCTTGTAATGATCTTCCGGCAAAAATGGTGCAGAACCATAAACAGGAATCACTTCATAGATACCATCAGAAAACAAAAAGCCTCGATCCATCACCGATATTTTTGCTTCCTCCAGTGGTATATACTCATGATTAAGGTACACAAAAGTTTGTGTTGTCGCATTCATTAAAATCACCTCTCTTTATAGCCATTTTTTTTTATAAAAAAAGAATAGCATACCACAAACAGTAACACCCATAAATCCCAACACCGTATAAAACGCCCAATGGTAATGTAGTACTGGCATATAATTAAAATTCATTCCATAAACACCGGTAAGAAAGGTAATAGGAATAAAAATAGTAGAAATGATTGTCAAAACTTTCATGATTTCATTCATACGACTACTTAAACTCGACAAATAAATATCTTTCATACTTGCAAGAACATCACGAAAGTTTTCTGTTGCATCAATAGCTTGCACAACATGATCATAAACATCACGCAGATAAACACGTGTAAAAGAGGAAATCAACTCGTTATCACACTGCAATAAATGACTAATGGCTTCTCGCATTGGAAAAATAACTTTTCTTGCCATCATTGTCTGATGCTTCAGATGGTGCAAGGCATGAGAATTTTCTGGCGTTGGGCTCTCCATGATTTCTTCTTCTAGAAGTTCAATGCGATCATTTAACTGATCAAGGACAATAAAGTATTGATCCACTACCGCATCTATTAAACGGTAAGCCAAGTAATCGGATCCATGTTGACGTAAACGCTTGGCTGATGGTGTCGATAATCGATTTCTGATTGTATCAAATAAATGAAACCCTTTTTCCTGAAAAGATAAAACAAACGTTTCACCAAACACGATACTAATTTGCTCTACGGCTAAGGTTGCATCTTCCTCAGACCAAACGAGCAATCGAAGAACAATAAAATAATAATCATCAAACTCTTCTACTTTAGCTCTTTGTTCAACATTTAAAATATCTTCGACGGTTAATGGATGCAAGTTGAATTGTTTTGCGACTTGATTGATTAGCTCGGGATTTTTTAGTCCTTCTACATTTATCCACACGATACCTTCTGTTTCTTTTTCTGAGAAGCATTCTGCTAGTTCACTTCCTGTTTTTCTCTTAACTTCTCCATCATGATAATGAATTACAGTAATAGTAGGAGTTCCCTTCTCTTCATCCCCAGTATACATTGCGGTACCTGGAGCTTGTCCTGCTTTTTGAACGCGAGACCTTAAAACATCAGAAAACATAAAAAACCTCTTTATTTAGGTATGAATATAAACATAGGCACTTTCACCTACATTAAGGGGATAGTTTTTTGCATCATAATCAGTTATTTTTATGAAGACAGGAATACGTTGAGGTAATAAAAACCAATTATTGGCACTATTATTAACAATCTGTTCTTGCGTACGATCATCTGTTACTTGTCGATTAGCAGCCCAATGAATAGACTCAATAATACCGTGATAGATCTTCCTCATAAAATAGATCCGCGACACAATCGTCACCTGATTCCCAGGTTTAACATTCGCCAATTCTGTCTCATTCATATTAGCTTGAATGGCAAGACTATCCGTGTCCACAAAAGAAAATAAAGGTTTTCGTATTTCGACAGGCGTGCCTAATGCAACAAACATATTTTGAACGGTTCCATTGTTTTCTGCATAGACTATTGTTTCATCAAACTCCACTTTTGCATTTTTCATTACGGCTTCAAGTGATTGAATCTTCTTTTGTTGAACCAGAATATTTTGCTGATTAATACGCAATTCTTCTTCTAACGCTTTTAATTCTGCAAATAATGCGCGGCTTTCTCGTAAATTGTTATTCACCGTGATCTCAGAAATAGCATCTTTTTGCCAAGCGCGATAATAACGTTGATAATCAAATTGAACTTTTTTATACAATGCTGTTTTGGCTGTTAATAAAT
>JAJZTL010000100.1 GCA_021848965.1 Pseudomonadota bacterium | reverse complement strand
ACAAGACCTACCCCTACGTTTAGCGATTTCATTGGCAATTTGAACAAAAATTTTAATGTTTTATGTGCTAAAGGCCTTTATTTTACAAGAATTTAGACGCGTTAGCCCTGATCACCTTGACAGACAAAAATAACATTTGCTAGTATTTATGTCATAAACATTTTCTAAGAATCTAGGAGTAGATTAAACATGACAAGCCAACAAAATAGTACGAAAAAATTTAATTATTTGACTTATGGAAAGAATCTGAAAAAAGTAGGTGTTAATCCGGAAGTGGCGGATGTTCATGTTGAAGCAGCCGAAGGCATTATTCATGATATTATTCATCATTCTGGACTTGTAACTCAAACAGAGTTTAACGAAAAATTTGTGCAGATCGATCAAAAAATTGAGCTTTTACGAAAAGATATGGATCATCAATTTGCTCGAATTGAACAAAAATTTGATCAGAAATTTGAACAAGTAGATCAGAAATTTGAGTTGGTTAATCAAAAAATGGAAGCAGGTTTTACTTTTCTAAAACAGGATATTACATTACAAATCTCTAAGATTACCAACAAAATGTTGATGTATATTGGCGCTCTTTCTATTTCATTAATAGGAACCTTAATAACTAAGGTCTTTCATTTTTTTTAATGAGTTCTTAATCAATAGGTTTTTGGCATGAATCTACAAAAGTCTCAGGCATAAACCAGGCAATTCCAGCGGAAGCAAGTAAAGCAACAAGTACAACGCTTAAGCCAAGTTGAAAGTCAGAATGGGTATAATGGCCGTGTTGACTTGCACCTAAATCTAAAATATAACCAATAATAGGCTGAAGCATCGGAGCTGTAATGGTACAAATAGCATTCGTAAATCCTGTATAGGTGCTTTTGACTTTATTGTGTGAAATTTCATCGGCAATGGCAAAACACAGAATATAACCACAACAAGAGGCTCCTACAAGCAACATTAATGCTCCCATAGTAAATGCAGACAAATGAGGATAATAAATAATTATACTAAAAAATAGTGCAGAACTTACACTAGAAAAAATCAAAAGAGGACGGCGTTTTTTGCATTTCTGAGATATAAAACCATACAGTGGACACCCTAACGCAATACCGATAAATGCCATGGAGTTGATTGTTGCTGCTTTTGAGAGAGAAACATGTAAAGAATTTTGTAAAAAAATGGGCCCCCATAAAGCCACGAATACAGTGACCACGCTGAATGTTAAACCACTATAAATACTATTTTTCCACGCCAACGAAGAACGAGCCACGAGTCTTAAACGTTTCCAGAGGGTGAGGCTTAACCCTTCAAATTTGATGGATTTTCTGGCAGGATTTTGATTACGTATAAATAATCCGGATAGAATACCACTCAATAAAAAAAAGAAACCGCACCATAACATACATGTTCGCCAACCAAAAGTATGTAATAGTGTTGCAAATACGAGGGTTCCACATACAGCCCATATCATCCCAAGCATTTCAGACATGCCCACGAGAAAAGCGTATCGTTCAGTAGGAAACCATTCTCGAATGAGATTAAGCGTTCCAACAAAAGCAAAAGCTGCCCCACCCCCCATGCACAAACGAGCAAAAAAAGCGAGATAAAAGTAATGGGTTTGTGAAAATAAAATACAAGCTAACCCACAAACAAAAGCCCCCCAAGAAAGTAAGCGTCGAGGACCTACTTTATCGGTAATGATGCCTACAGGAACCTGTAAGCTAATATACATATAATAAAAGCCACTGATAATGAAAGAGGCACTCACGGCATTGATAGTAAAATCTTGCATGAGCGGTTCAATAATAATGCCGCCGGTTAATTGAATAAGAAATTGAAATAAGGTGAAAAATTCGGCAGCACCCCAGATAAGCCAGGGCGAGGGGGAAGATTTATAATAATTTTGAACCATGATTTAACGGATTATATGGATTAAATACGAAAGTGAATTATTGATATAATATCATTTTATTAATTTTTTGTATCTATGGGTTTGACCGAATATCTGGAGGGAAGTTGGACTTGAGAAATGTATCACATCATCATCCTTCATATTATGCTGCTGTTTCAGCATAAAACGCTTCATGGCTTATTTTTCCGGTAAAAAGATGGCCGGCTAGATATACAATATCTTTTAAATCTTCTCCTTCTGAAAAAAGTTTCTGTAACCAGGCAGAATCATTTTTTCCGTCTATTACGTCAGACATTAATGTAGATATTAATTCTTGCGTATTGAGCGCATTGCTATAAGGCTCAATTTTTTTATAGGTTTCTAATAAATCCTCTTGCAAGGAATGCTCTTGAAAGGTCATAGAATTTATAAAAGATGAATTAAATCCCAACTTACTTGCCTGAAAACGATTGTAACGGTGTAAGTCGTGCTTATCGTCCACTAGGGCAGTTCGTTCTTCTAACAAATAGTAAGCCAATGACTGAGCAAAAGCCGCAATTTGAACAGACCTTTCAATGCTTAAAGGTGTATCACAGATTCGAAGCTCAATCGTTCCAAACTCAGGTCGTGGGCGAATATCCCAATAAAAATTATCAACACCTTCTATTAAGGATAATTGTTTCATTTTAACTAAGTATTCACAAAATTCCGACCAATCCAAGATAAAAGGAGGCATCCCACTTAGAGGAAAAAGATTAACAATATTGCTTCTCGAAGAGCAAAATTGTGTGTCTATGCCCTGACAGAAAGGAGAGGAAGCGCTTAAGGCAATAAAATGTGGAATGTATTTTCCCATAGCATGGGTTAAATAGAGCGCATCATTAGAACTAGCACAACCAATATGTATATGCATGCCAAAAACAGTAAACATTTGCACTAAATAGCCATATTTCTTTTTTATTACCTGATAATGATCTGTTTTATAGAGTTCTCGTTCATTCCACATTTGGAAGGGATGTGTTCCTCCTCCAGAAAAGAAAACATTTAAATCTTTTGTTTGCTCAATTAAGTGATTTTTTATTTGATTCAGCTCCAATAAAAGCGTTTGAGGTGTTTCATGAATGCCCGAATTAATTTCAAGCATGCTTTTCGTCACTTCAGGTTTAATATTTTTTTCATAAGGTTTATTTTTTAACTGTTGTAAAATCTCATCTGACAAGCCAACGAGATCTTTATTTTCTCTATTAATAATTTGAATTTCTAGTTCAAGACCTAACGTCAATGATTTTGAAGTGTTAAATGGTAGCAATGTATATTCTCCTCGTTCAATTAAAAGTCATGGGAGAGCATTATCTCCCGTGTCTTTTCATTTGTTCATAATAAGCCTTGAGAGATAAATATTCCCCATAACCTAAATGAGTCGTAATAATTTTTTGTATTGAAACGCCTAGCTGGTATAGAAGGAAAATTTTTTCACGATCTTTATCATACATAGATGCTTGTATGATGCCAGTAGGTTTGCCTAATTTAATTCCTTTTATCTATAATTTTTCGCAATGATATCATTTTTCATCCAATAAAACGACTATTTTAGCCATTAAACTTTAGTCTTAGAAGTGGCGGCTTAAAACTCCCATGCCTAATTCCCCCCCGATATACGGGAAAACCGAAGAGCATTTCTTTAATGACAGCCGTTGAATCCTAGTCTGATTTATGTTAGCGTGCGCTCATGAAAAAAATCCTCTTTTTATGTTTGTTTTTATTGACATCTACGGCTTTTGCTGAATCGACTACTGTTAATGTGATAGCTGCAGAAAACTTTTATGGGGATGTAGCTCAGCAATTGGGGAAGCCTTATGTGCAAGTAATTTCTGTGATGAATAATCCGAATCAAGATCCTCACTTATTTAGTGCGAGCCCTCGAACTGCGGTGATCTTGCATAAGGCGGATATCGTTATTGAAAATGGTATTGGCTATGATGCTTGGATGGACAGATTATATGCAGCGAATCATACAAAGGCATTATTAATTAATGTGGCTCAATGCTCTCATAAGACCTTAGGGATGAATCCACATATTTGGTATGATCCAAAAACTATGCCTGTTTTTGCGCAGGTATTTACTAATATACTTATTCAAAAAGATCCTGAACATCAAGTTACCTATGAAAAAAATTTAGATGATTTTTTGAAAATAGCTCAAGCTTATCAAGCGAGAGTGGCAACATTACGAGAGAAAACTTTGGGTATCAAAGTAACAGCTACAGAACCTGTGGCTGGATATTTAGTCCAAGCTTTAGGACTGGAAATGTTAAATCAGAAGTTTCAACAAGATGTAATGAACGAAACCGATCTCACTCCAAAAGAAATTATTGATTTCCAAAAAAGTTTAAGTGATTCGAGTGATGTGAGGTTATTTATTTATAATGTTCAAGTAGAATCATCTATAACAGAACAATTAAAAAAACGTGCAGTGAGCCATCACATTCCTGTAGTTGGGGTAAGTGAAATGATGCCTAATCATACACATTTTTATGATTGGATGAATGCAACGCTCAATGATTTTCAGCAGGGGTTGCTGTGATTAGCATTCAGAATTTGACTTTGTCAGTACCTGATAAAATATTGCTAAAAGATTTTACTGGAACTATTCAAACGGCTGAGAGTATTGGTATTTTTGGTCCTAATGGCGCAGGAAAAAGTACTTTTTTGAAGGGGCTATTGAATATTTTTCCTCATACTTCAGGAAAAATTCTTCTGGACAAGCAAAAAATTGTTTATTTACCTCAAGAAATGGAAGCGTTACCCATGGATTATTCGGTAAAAAATTTTTTGCAATTATTAGTCCGTCCAAATCAACTGGGTATTCCTTTTTGTACCAAGGTAGATAAGCAGCGTTGCGAAGAGTTATTAATACAAGTAGGGGGAATACCTTTAAAAGATAAGCGCTTAAAAGACTTGTCTGGAGGTGAAAGAAAACGAGTAATGTTAGCAGCCTTACTGCTTGAAAAACCAGACATAGTTTTATTAGATGAGCCATTAGCTAATCTTGATCCTCGTTATCAGCATGAATTATTAGAGCTAATTGGAAAACTTCAAAAAGAGTATCATTTTACTTTATTGATTACAGCGCATGATTTTAATCCGCTGTTACACTTATTAGATCGAGTTATGTTTATTGGTCAGGGAAAGGCAATATTAGATACGCCTGATAGAGTGATTCAAAGCCAGGCATTGAGTGAACTTTATCAAACTTCTTTGCAAGTGGTTGAGCTAAATGGACGAAAATGGGTGCTTTCTAATGAGCAAAGAGAGTTTCTAAGCCCAGATGCTCATTGTCATGGGGAGCATTGTCATGTTTGAATATAATTTCATGCAAAATGCATTAATGGCCATTTTACTTGCCTCTATTATGGGAGGAATTATTGGTTATTTAGTTTTGTTGCGCCGCTTAGCATTTGCTGCACATGGATTAGGGCATATTAGTTTTACGGGCGCGGCATTGGCTTTGTTGATTAATGTTTCACCTATTTATGGACAATTTTTGTCGACGTTGTTAGCGGGATTTCTCATGGGATTATTAGGGGATTCGTTACAAAAAAGAGATGTGACTATTGCGATTGTTTTATCATTTATGTTAGGGCTTGGAATGTTGTTTCTTCATTACTATGAGGGCTCAGCTCACACAGCAACTAATTTATTATTTGGTGATGTGTTGGGAGTTTCAATGGATGAAATTTACTGGATGGCAATAGCTGCGGGCATTAGTCTTATTATTTTAGCTTTTATTTTGCGCCCATTGGTTTTTAGTTCTATTTCACCTCAATTAGCCGAGGCAAAACATGTGCCCAGTCGATTACTGGGCATTATTTTTATGTTATTAATGGCGGCCTCCGTGACTTTGGTGAATCAAATTGTGGGTGCGTTGTTAGTCTTTGCCCTTTTAGTTGGACCTGCTGCTATTAGTATTAATATGACATCTAGTTTTTGGACGGGCATGTTATTCAGCGTTATTATTGCAGTGATTTTATCTGTTTTATCATTATTACTCGCTTTTCAATGGAATCTTCCCGTGTCTGTTTGTTTAACAGGATTAGTTACAGTGGGTTATTTTATATCGTTATTAAAAAGGGTATAATGCTGGGCGAATGTTATTCGCTCCTTACAGAACAACAATAATTGTAAAACATTTTTATGCCACATTCCGACGATCATGTATTCATCCAAAATTTGTGTTTTTCGCGTGAAAATCAAATGATTTTTAACGATGTGACTATGCGTATTCGACGCGGAAAAATCACTGCTATTATGGGGCCAAGCGGTACAGGCAAAACAACTTTACTTCGCTTAATTGGAGCAGAACTTTATCCTGATAGTGGAAATATTATATTTGATGGTGAGCTTATTCATCAGTTTTCAAGAAAAAAACTCTATGAAGCACGAAAAAAAATGGGTTTACTTTTTCAAAGTTCCGCGCTTTTTACGAGTTTGAGCGTTTTTGAAAATGTGGCGTTTCCTTTGAGAGAGCACACCAATCTGCCCGAAGCTTTAATTCGCGATATCGTTTTAATGAAATTAGAAGCAGTTGGATTGCGTGGAACCGCAGCATTAATGCCATCAGAATTATCAGGAGGTATGGCAAGAAGAGTGGCTATGGCAAGAAGTATTGCTATGGATCCAGAGTTGATGATGTATGATGAGCCTTTTACAGGACAAGATCCTATTTCTATGGCTGTTTTGGTTAAATTAATTAAAAGCTTAAATGTTATTTTGGGAATGACTTCTATTGTAGTTTCTCATGATGTCAAAGAAACCTGTGACATTGCAGATTATGTGTATGTTTTGTCTCAAGGAAAAATTATTGGTGAAGGTGAACCTGAACAACTTATGAAAGATAATAATCCCGAAGTTCAACAATTCATGCAAGGTTTAGCGGATGGAGCAGTTCCTTTTCATTATAAAGCTAAAAATTATGTTGAGGATTTACTCAATGTGTAATTTTATTAAAACATTAGGACATAAAAGTATCCATCTAGTAAAAAAAATAGGAGCGG
>JAJZTL010000099.1 GCA_021848965.1 Pseudomonadota bacterium | reverse complement strand
GTAGGTCTTGTGCCTACCCGCCAATATTGATAAAAACTGTGCATTTTCGGGCGGGCACAAGACCCGCCCCTACAAAAACCACCTACAAACCTTGATTTTATTGGAATTTATACGCGTTCACCCTGCCCCAATATACCAATGAGGTTCCCGCATAGTGCCTGGTTTCAGAATAGTTTGCTGCAGCGTCATATTTCCCATTTTGGGCGTATTATGGGCATCGACGCGTCGAACACTGCCTAAAGCATTATCGACTAATGGTTTATTTTTATCAAAATTTCCAGAAAAAGGACTGTTTACATCTGCTTTTTCAACATTCGCACTTGGGTCATATTTGCTCAAACGATTCGTTGTTGTTTTTTTAATATGCACAATTTCTTCCGCCGTTAACCCCACTGAACGTTCTAACATAGCATTCGGAAGAGCAGCCCAGGCCGTCACAAAATCGCGATCAGCAGAATTAGGAACATCGTAGCTGACTAAAAATTTTAAGTTTGTCGAACCCACATTTTCCAAAGCATGTAATGAAGCTGAAGGAATGCTCCAAGTACCATTTTTCTCAACCGTAAAAACTTTTGATTTACCCTTACCTTCAAAAATGGTAATGCGCATTTTACCATCTAATACCACTCCCACCTCATGAGTATTTGCATGCCAATGAGGAACTCGCATAGCATGGTCATAAAGATCATAGTAAAACATTTGCCCCACATTATCTGAAAACAATTGCTTAGCATCTTCCGCAATACGGATCCCTGCATCATTTTTAGCTGTTTGGCCATTTTTGGGTAAGTTTATTCTGTAAGGAAATGTCGTTGAGAGTTGATTTTGCTGACTCTTTAAGAAATCAGCGATTGCTTTATTAGGAGGTATATTAGAAGCATCTGATGAACTATCTGCAAAAGCAGAAATGCATCCCAAACTTAAAAACGCTAAAAGAGATAATTTTTTTAGATTGTTTTTCATCATACACTATACCCTGTTATTTATTAAATATAAAAAGTTATAGTAACATTATGTTAATGAATAATGCAAAATACTTAACTATTCCACAGCCCAACGCATCATCATTTTATTTCAATTTTTCGACTGTCATACTCCATAATTCCTTTCTCTTTTGCATATTTTTTAATTTCATTATAACGATACTGATGAAAATGTCGACGCTCTTCAGCGTCAATGCTATTGGCATCAGCAAGTACGTAGCAATTCGGGGTTTCGTAATAACAAACACTATGCAGACTTAAATCGGCGTAATCTTCAAACAAAATTTCCAATGCCATAAATATTTCGCGCGAAATATTTTCTGCAGTCGGATTACAATACGTATTTGGACCATTCAGTGACATTAAATACAATTTACTGTTTGTTTTTTTACATGCGTCAATAACCGCGTCATCAAGGGGGTTTGCAATAAATCCATGATCCATATAATCATCTAACCATTGCCCTCCAACACGTTTAATTTCTTTAAAATCAATACAGTATCCAATATCCTGTTGACTAACAAAAGAAAAAGTAAGCTCAACTGTTACACGATGTCCATGAATTGAATAGCACTTTACGCGCTCATTCATCACTCTATGCCCTATATCTAACTCAATCAAACGAGTTAGATATTGTTTTTTTATACTCATGATATTTATCTCTTAAACAACTCATTCACAGACTTATCAACAGATTTTGTGGATAACTTCATAATTATAATATTAAAACGCTTGACCCGTCTCTAAAAAACATTTATTTTTTACTGCATGACACCCGATATTATTAAAAAAATTTTTTCACGATTTAAAAAAGTAAATCCTCATCCTACAACAGAACTTCTTTTTACCACACCTTTTGAATTGCTTGTTGCCGTAATGTTAGCGGCACAATCAACCGATGTCGGTGTTAATAAAGCTACACATTTATTATTTCCTATTGCTAATACCCCGGAAGCATTGTTAAAACTTGAGGAGGAAACGCTTGCATCCTATTTAAAAACATTGAATTACTACAAAACTAAAACAAAAAATTTACTCAAAATATGTGCTATTTTAGTTGAGCGTTTCAATGGAAAGGTTCCTCAAACTCGTGAAGAACTGGAAAGCTTACCTGGAGTGGGTCGAAAAACAGCGAATGTTATTTTAAATACTGCCTTTGGTCAGCCCACTATTGCCGTTGACACACATATTTTTCGCGTTGGCAATAGAACAAATATTGCACCTGGAAAAACACCTTTAGACGTTGAAAAAAATCTTCTTCGTGTGGTACCGGAATCATTTCAACACGATGCTCATCACTGGCTTGTTTTACACGGTCGATATGTTTGTAAAGCGAGAAAACCGTTATGTCCTAACTGTCTCATTAATGATTTATGTGAATATCCTGAGAAGCCACTAAAGTAACCCCAGCTAATTATGCCAATTCGATCACTGTTATTGTTCACAGCCCTGCGTCTGGATATTCTTTACCCAGAACTTTTTTAATCCAAGGAATATTAGAAAACTCCGATTCATCCATACCTGTACATAAATAAATCGTTGCAAATCCCTTTTCGTACAATGTTTTAGCCAATTCTTCTCCTTTTATGGCTTCTCCTAAATTAGAGTCAATATATAAGGGCGTATCAGTTGAAAAACAATCAATGTAAGTATTGACCTCTTTAATGGAATTAAACACCACTAATTTTTTGCCGTCTAATTCTGCTTGAGCTTTCCAAGCTTTTGTTAAATACTCATCATCATCAATAAAAATAAAATCAGGCTTTTCCGCAAAAACACGAATAGGAATATGTACTGCAAAATTTTTAGGAATAAACTTTATTCCTAATTGTTGGCATTCTTGACGAACCTTTTCATCATCATAACGACTCGTCACCATGACTGCATGATGCGTAATATTGAGTTGTTTAATAACTTCACTTCCGGTAGTTGGGGAGCCTATTAATTCATAATCGACGAGAAAAAGTGCATTTTTGCATTTTTGAGGATTCTCTTTATACCATTTAACCAAGGATTCAGTACGATAACAATGAACCATATCAAATTTCTTCTGATTTTTTTCTAAAGCACCATTTAAGCGTTTTTCCCAAATTTGATGAATCACTGTATCATCATCTAAAAACACAACCGTACTTCCCTCTTGTAACGGTAAAACAGGAGTAAACCAATTAGGATAAATAGCTAAAGGTAAAGTAAACTCTACTTGCGTTCCTTTTCCAAAATCAGAAGTAATCGAAAAAGTTCCATTCCATGACTTAATAGATTGAATAGCACTAGATAAACCGATACCAGAACCATTTTCTTTTCCTAGACTTACACTTTTTTCCAGCACTTGTGTAAGCTGTTCGGGATACATACCAATACCTGTATCAATCAGGGAAAACAGAATAGAATGCTCTCCAGTTAACTTTAATTCTAATGTTACTTTTCCTTTTTCAGGAATAGCTTCAACTGAATTATTAATTAAATTGGATAAAGCTCTATTGAATTCATCTGCATTTACATTAACAAATGCGCCATAAGCATTTTCATCAATAACGGAATAAAATTGAATATCTCTTTCTGAGTATTGAGCACGTTTTTCAGACACAATATTTTCCATCAAGATTGCCGCTAATTCTGGAGATGTTTTATTAGAGGTAGACACTTCCCCCAAATCTTTTTCTTTTTTTCGATTCAGCAAATTATTAGCAATATCATTAATTCGTTGGGTTGCACTGCGAATAATATCTCGCTCTTCTTCAGGTAAAGAGGCAACATTTTTTTTCAGCAGCATATTTAGTGCCGCTAATGGTGAACGAATATCATGCGCCACTTTAGCCGCAATCTGTCCAAAAGCCACTTCACGTGAGTGTTGTTGTGCTTCTTCTAGCATTTGTAAAAGCTTAACTTCAATTTCCTTTATTTCAATAGGTGTTTTTTCATCCGAAAGAATTGATTGCTCTCTTTTTCCTGTTTTTAATAAATTTAATAAATCGAGTACGGGTCTTATAAACAGCCTTTGAGGAATTTTATTCCCAAGAGGATAAAGCAATAAGAAAATAATTAATGTACACGCAAATCCCCATGCTAATCGAGCCAAGAGACTTGAAATCATCTCTTGATTATAAAATAGCGTACCCGTTACTTTAAAAGAACCAAAATTATCACCCTCTGGAGAAGAAATTGGACAATAAACAGTCCAAGCAAAAGGAAAATCCCACACCATTTTATTCTTTTTCAAAGAATATTTCTCTGTGTCTTTTATCCAGGAAAAATGAAGCGCATTATTTTCTCGATTAATATTTTCTAAGTTGACCTGAACGGCTTTTTCATTATTGATCAGTAATTGGCTAATGGTAAATTCACTCAAAATATTACATTCTGCGTATATATTTTTCTCCATTTGATTAAAAGAGCTAGAAATATTTAAGATAGCCAATACAAAAAAAGCTAAAAAAAGTATTAAAAAGCAAAATAAAATACGTATTCCAATAACACGTCTTATTTTATCCGCTAACGAAATATTTTTTTTCTCAAAAATTCTCATTCTTAAAACACTCTTTATGATCCAAAGGCTGGAACAGTTTTTATCAAGACTTCTCCTTGTTTTGCTGAATTATCACTATATCGGTAAATTCCATATTGCTTTGGACGAAACCAGTTAGGATGTTGATATCGAGCTTTTTCAAAGCTTTTAAGAACTTGCACTTGCATGGTTAAATTTTGATTTTTTTCTGGAAATTTTTCTAATGCAGTGGTAACAGACATCATCGCAAGAAACGTCATATAAGACACTGGATTTTTAGGCATTTTTTTATAATGTTCAAAAAATAATTTCTTAAACTCCTTTAAATGCATATCAGTCGTATCATCCAGCAATAATGATGTAATTCGATAACCTTCATAATTTTCAAACGGTACTGGCCCCAAAAATTTTTGAGTCGCATCAGATCCGCCCCAAGCATCTAATGCCGTAAAGAAAGCAACATTAGATTTTTTGAGAAAAGCCACAATTCGAGGCATAAGATTCATATAACTGTAATAATTTTCAGGCTCAAGAAAAATAATATCACCTTCTTGATAACCTTTAGTCACTCGAGCAATATTTACATCCTCAATTTTATTGCCAATAAAACTTGTTTCCGTTATTTTCACCTTGTTATTGAGGCGCTTATAGTTAGCTTTAAGCAGCTCTGCCATATCATTACAATTTTTACAATCCGCTTGAAGAATCATAAAGATATTTTTATTAGCAAATTGGACATTCATAAACTCGCTTAATGATTTAATTAAAGTATCATCAGGAGGAAATATGCTATAAAAATTACTCGGCAAATCAGCTAATTCAGGATCTGAAGCATAGGCCGATAACACGACAACATCAGGAAAATATTTTTTGAGCAATAAAAATTGATTAGAATAATGAGGTCCGAGAATAAAGTCTGGACGCCAAGCCTTTACGTTAGGAATTTGCTTCAAAACATCCAAAGGTTTGTTACCGTAAAAAAATGGCTTATATTCTAGTAATATATCCTGTTTTTTTGCAGCAACTTTTGCCATTTCAATTCCAGCAAGATAGGCTTGCTCGTAATCAAACCACATTGAAGCCTTTTCAGGTAAATTAGGATTATCT
The DNA here is from genome assembly GCA_021848965.1 of Pseudomonadota bacterium. Classification (GTDB taxonomy): domain Bacteria; phylum Pseudomonadota; class Gammaproteobacteria; order Legionellales; family Legionellaceae; genus CABHON01. The sequence goes on along the minus strand of JAJZTL010000099.1, from coordinate 1,411 downwards.
AAAATTGCTACTCGCAATGTTTTCATTGTAGGAGATTCAACTGTATTTTTTTGTTCACAGTACCCTTCCTTTAAGTTGAAAATCATGAAAGGCAATACCAATATACATAAAATTATTAACCTCTTTGTAACAGAGAAAATGTTAAATGTGTTACGTTTTTCCATTTGGTTTTCTACTTTTTACGTTTTATAAAATTCAATGTTTTTTCGTCAAGAAATGAGCGTTTTCCCTTACCTGCTCCAACAAAAAACATTACTTGTTCACTCGTGTTTTCTATTTTAAGTAGTTGATTAACTTCCGCATCTAAAAACACTCCCGTCAACCAAGATTCTAAACCCATTGCAGTCGTACAGAGTTGAAATGTCTGGGATAAATGGCCAATATCCAGCAAAGAAAGTCTATAAGCTCTAGAATGTTGGTACTTATCCCATAATTTATCAAAACGGGAAGTAATAAATATGCCCAACGGCATTGTTTCCGCAAACTTTTGTCCACCTAATAGTCTTCCCAATTGAGAAGTGTTGAACTCTGAAGAGACTAAAGATAAAACATGCTGATGCGAACGATAATGATACACTCCTGAAGGTAATCCAGTAACATTCATAGCAAGAATATAAGCTTCGCTGGCATGCAATCCTCCTGCTGAAGGGGAAGATTTTCTTTTGCTCAAAACACGTAATCCTAATGACTCTAAGTCTTTCCATGGGCCATGAATTTCTCCAAAAGTTGCATAAAGCAAATTGGAGACTTCTTCCATGCTCAATGACTCTTGATAAAAAAAACGAGAGGTCATTCTTTCCGTTAATGCTGTTAAGAGTGTTGTGTTATTTAAATAGTCTAGATTAGGTGTTGGCAAATTAAAAATTGGACCTTCCTTCTCTGTGTGTATTTCAGCAACATTATCAGCATGCGCCTCACAAAATTGAACATATTCTTCAATAAAATGATCAAAATTATCTATGGAGTGCGCAATAGGCGCATCTTGTGTCCCAATATGATAAATTTGAGAAATAATATCCCATTCCCATTTAGAGATTTCTGGCAAATTCTCCACTAAAATGCCTTCTTTTAGAAACTCTTGATCAATAAGATTATCAGGTTGAAAAATAGGTTCTTCAACAAATTCCGTTAGCCTATTAGCATAATCTTTATTGATAGCAAATTGCTGATGCCTTTTATAATCCCACAAAATAATTTCATCATGATGAAAAAAAATAAAAATGTAAGGATTTAAATGCATGAATTTTAAATATTTTAATGATATCTTTCATGTTTAATCAATAGACTGTTAATTAGTTCAGGGCTAACGCGTCTAAATTCTTGTAAAATAAAGGCCTTTAGCACATAAAACATTAAAATTTTTGTTCAAATTGCCAATGAAATCGCTAAACGTAGGGGTAGGTCTTGTGCC
>JAJZTL010000098.1 GCA_021848965.1 Pseudomonadota bacterium | reverse complement strand
AGGTCAGCTACTTTTGTAGGGTTAATGTTTTACGCAACTTGAGACTTAAAAGTGGTGAAAATTAAAAAACAAAGATAAAGGCCATATATATAAATAAAAAAGTATACGGCGAAGTCACAGTAGTGGTTGTGCCTAGTGTACCAAAAATGGAACAATCAACTTTTCTATCCTCTAACTTGTATATGAATAACATTTTCTGTATGTTCTGATTATGACATGAAACAGTGAGTATTCAAGTAGTAATAGAAAAATAAATAAAATCTATAGACGGTAAATCACTTAAGTTATAATTAAAGTTTATCGAGTGAGTCTTGAAAAATCTACTCAAAAAAATAAAGCTAGGTTTTACAACGTCCACCTAGCTCTGTGTTCGCTCTGTGACTAATTCCGTGAATTCGGTTATGCTATACATACCCTTACAAAGAAGGCAGGAAGTTTTCACCCACTTCCCAGATTTCTTGTAAGCGATAGGATATAAAATAACTTCACGTAACTGCCGTTCCAAAAACGGAACTCTAGGCATAAATGGGTTAAGAACATTCTTTTCTATGATCACCTAAGTTCATGGAAAATATCTTAATAATTGAAGCTGATCCTATCTCATCTTCTTTTCATTCTATTTTCTTAAGTCAATGTTTTTGTTTTTAGATTGTATTTCATCTAATATTTACTTATGTAACATTTGTGTAAAGGAACTCTTATATTGCTCATCTTGGTATGACAGAGAGGAATATGTGTGTACAGTTATTGTCTTGAAGCATATAAACATATAATAATATCTTAGTGATAGATTTCAATGCTTGGTTGCAGATGTGCTTGGGACTACAAGATATAGATGAGAAGAATGGGCAACATTTTTTTGCACTGATTTACTGGGATTTAGGTTCAGCATGAAGACATTACTTTGGATCAAGAACACTGCAAGTTAGTCTTAAAGGAAAAATAATTTGAAATGGAAATGGTGCATTGATATGGATCGTAAAAGCTTTTATTTATTTCAGGACTAAGGTCCTCCAAGCAAGCACCTGAGACATATTATACATCTTCCTATTTAGGAATTGAATCCCTCTCATTGCAGCATTTCTTTGATTGTCACTACACTCGGATATAACAATGTGAAGGTTTGGCATATTCAAGAATTTCTTTACAGTTTGTCTTTTACAGATATCTACTTGATGACCTGCCTCCATATATTTATTTTGACACTTGTGAACAGAATTAGAAGAGATATCCTACCATTCATCCATGATATCTCCTTTTATAAAAGGTGAATGATGTTTGAACATAACGACATGCAATATAGACTGACAGGTAATAAAGAATTATTATAGATGCAATGAACTAGACTCTGATAATAAATAAAGCATTTTCTTATCATCTAGTTTTTTTCATGCAAGCTTCTCAGAAATTTAACATTCCAATGCTATGTTCCTGGAGGTACCTCAGGAAAGGAAGCTGAAAATTATTCCACCAAAGGTCAAAACTAAAGGAAAGGTAAGTGACTATTACATTGGGATTAACGTGGAATACCACAGTTTTATTATTCAAATGGTCTTGAAAACGAATCGGTAATTCAAGAAATAGCATATACCAAGAGTGAGAATGATTTTGGATTTATAAGAGTTGTCAGTGTTAGTCTACATAGTTGAAGTTGTGAAATATTTGTAGAAAAGTGGATCGTGCTACCCGTGATGAGTAGGTGAAGTGCAAATATATATGCATGGATTAAGAGAATTGAGTGACAGTAATAGTAATTAGACCATCCATGGTTTTTTCTAATCGAGATAATAAGTAACTTTTAAGAAGTGACTCTTAAGATAAACTATCTTCCTTAGAGTAGTTTGCAATGTTGATGGCCAAAATAGAAATGAGTAACTATGCAATACTTACAAATGCAAGAATTACAAATGATTTTTTACCACCCAAAGTTGAATTGCAAAGATTGTGTTCCGATGTATTTGAATTCAATAAGAATAATTATACTTAGCTTAATAGGTTATAGATTTAAAACATTTTAGCAGCAAAGGAAGACCTAACTGCAGGTGGAATGGAATCTGATGATAATAATGCTGAATGCTCATGGCACTTTCTTGTTACTCATTTTGATTTGCAAAAATCAGTATTTTGGAGCTCCTTCACCGATATGAAACCGTACATTCGATCACTATAGTAATTATTTATCAAATAATAGATTCAATTCATGTCCATGTAAAAACAAGGGTGACCAGTTGGAGGACAAATTAAAGCAATACATGTTAATAAGGGAAGATAAACTAAAATTACAATTTAGTTTAGCTTTTAATTAAACAGAATCCCTCAAGTTGCATCAAAGGATTGCCTTGAATTAAATGTGAATCATAAAAGAATATCTCAATTGCTAATTCCAAATCAAAAAGGAATATTCTGCCTTTATGCATGCATATTTGAAGAGGAATATACATCGGTAATATGTTGTACCAAAATATACAAAAAATTACATTTGATAATAAAGATTTGGAGGCCTCTTATTAACAATCATAAACCGCGTTCCATCAAAATTAGGTGTTATGGGTTATTAATTTGTTAAACCTTTATGATTGAGTAGTGTGTCCTCCTGTCAGTAAAGAAGTAAATGAAGCAGAAGGTATGATCATAATAAGGAATGTGTGAGGATTTCATACTTTCCACACACTAAGTATGAAGAAGCAGATTGAAATGAAATAGTTCAGAGACTTAAGAGATATACAGAAAAAAATTCATAAAATAGAAAATGAATAAAAATATTTCTTATGAAACTTCATATGCAATGAATCTTTTATAGAGTATCTGAGTAGTCAGGAGTAAGTAGGGATTGGTATGTTTTATTCATAGAATTTAAAAATGGGATGACAAATGCTGTTCAAGAGCAGTTATCTATAAGATAATGAATAATTCATTTCTTTCTCATTAAGCTCTGGAAGATTTAAAATTTTGCATCAAAAAGCATAGTAATTCTTTCTGAGTGTGAGATTGTAACCAAAGGATATGAAAAAGAGTCTCAAAAGAAAATAATCATAGAGAAATGCAAGGTTAATCTCAATGAGTGTGTCCTTTGGTACAACACTATTCTAAATTTTACGCATTAATATTTCAATTTACCCAATCATTACCAATTGCTTCTTCAGTGCATTAAAATATGGAAAAAATTAAAAATATGTTGATCTCCACCAATGGACGACTATAGTGATGCTTGATGATTGTATCAGTTGTAGAAAGAAATGAATTTTCATAAATGAGCAGAGAGAAATATCACTGGAAATAATGGATGATGGCATCCATTAGAGGAAGCTTTTTGATTAATGAATAATATGAATCTCTGTGTTAAATCACTGAAATCGATTAAAATATGAGGAGATCCAGAATTGGTCAACCTGGGTGATGTTTTAGGGATACTTTTCTCTAGGTACACATAAAGAGAAGCCTGTAGAAATATGTTGATGCAGCATTACTTTGATATGCATAAATTATATGATAACATTGAAGCAAGGAAATTATGACAATCAGTTATTGTGTAACCAATCATTGATTGAGATCTTTAGATGGAGGGATATAATTTGAAGCTGAGAATTATATTCTGCTGTTCAGGGATGAAGCATTTGTATTTCAAACTCACTTATACATTATACACCGCTTCAATCAGCTACCAAGAAATCTAATATTCAAGATTTTCCAAGTGCAGCACATACTGCTTGAGGTGATTTATCTTGTAAAGAATAACGGTGGACACCCAACCGTTACAAAATTTCTACTGTTCAAAAATACTCAATATCTTTACATAGCTGTGCAGTTTCATAATAATAAGGATAGAATAAGGCTATATAAGAATAAGGCATTATAATTAGGATAGAATATGTATCGCTATATAATATGTACAACAAATGCAGAGAACGTCCTTAATATGAATATGTAATCAACAAAAGAAAAAATTGCAACGGACGTTTATGTAAAAATATGATCGCTTTAATCTAGATCCAACGACCTCTATAGATATTCCATTTCCAATATCTTACATTAAACTCAAATGAATTTCCCGCGTCAACCTCGTCTTCGTTTCAGTATATCGATATGTACGCCGGACTAATCGTCTCGATCCTAAGCACGATTGTTCGCCATGTCTTCAGTGACTGACTTACCGTTGAGGAGGTTTCACGTGAATTGCGTATTAATAATGCGAATTTGTTCGGTCCTACGAAGAGTAAATGAGTGTGTCGTAAGCTCATATCTTTCTCAGTGCTTGGATTTCGGCTGTTTTTGGACGGACGAAGTAGCTCGTTGCCTCTAACGAGATATAACGTGCGACAAAGGACTCGGTGAGAGGAACTTCTATTTGGAGGTAGGTAATTGTTAGCATTACGTATCTATTTTTATTTTATCTACATTATCCATTCCCTGGACGCTTTGGTATCTACGTCGTGGGCGCAAAAGAATAAAATACCGATTGCTTGAGACTGGGAGAGGAACAGGTGGCAGAACATAATTTTAAAGGCAAAGGAAATTATCAGAAGGCATCCTCTCTAAACGTTTCCCTCCAAAATCATGTCCATCGCACCCCATGACCCCTTATCGGTAATGGCGAAACAGAAATGCACTTTCGTGTAAATGGTTCTTGAATACGTGATGAAATACGATAAATGCGTGGTAGAATATGTTAATTTCCAATGCATCATTATAATTATTTTCATTAATTGATATCGATTAGTTAATTATTAGAAATCAAATCAAGGTTTATTTTTCTCATTCGACGACCGTAAAGACGAGAAGATGAGGAATTATAATTTACGTGAAGAAAATAGAATCAGGAAAAATTATTTAAGGATTGGCTAGGTAATAGGTTTTCGATAAAATATTTTACAATTTAACCGTTTCATTGTATGCGTAGTTGTATTTTGGAGGGAAAAGATTAGGTTTCCACCAATGAGAACGCAGGATTTGCCGCCGAAAATCAACAATAGGAGGAAAGCAGTTCAGTTCGTGCGGAGATTTCATCGGGGGAGGTTCAGAGTGACCATCACGTCGGTGGATATTGAATCCAGACTGAAGTGTACGAGTCATCTGGCGAGGAGGACGCATGGATTGTTATCTAGCACAGATAACTGGTGGTACAAGAGATCCACTGCCATCGGGAATCGGATTGGATTCAGAGATTAGCGGTTCGAGTAATACCGCAGTGGTGGGAAACAGTCTTTTTTGTACACTATGCTGTAAGCGAATTTATGTTAGGATATGTACTTTCTTTTATGCTCGTTTGCTCCCTTTGCTAACGTTATTTTATGTAGGTGATTTATCATAAGTGAACGATATCTATTTTCTTTAGTGAATGTTTTATTTTATGATGACTTGGTATACTTTGATAAGGTTCTTTATGATGATTAGGTATAATGTTATGTGTAGGCATTATATGATGAGTAGTATTATGTTATGATAGGGATTGACTGCGCGCGGTCACTCTTGTTCTGGGGCTCGTTATTGTCGGTGTTGTTCTTCGTCTTGGTCTTGTTTTCTGAGTATGTCGTTGGTGTTGTTTTTGGAATTGTTTGTGTAAGAGGCAATCAGTAGTATGTGTTTTCCTATGCATGTATGTGTGTGTGATGTCGCGCGCGCGCTTCACTTTTTTGTTGCTATGCAATGATATACTAATGATATTTTTTTACAGGCACATAATGATCTTTCTTTCAGGTACTCATGAAATATTGTTGTTTTCTTGTTAGTATATTTCCTTTACTGTCGGATGTTTCGTAATCATGTTGCGATTTTTTTCAGAGGTGTTTTTAATGGTAGGTACCAGTTTCATAGTTCTCTGCACGTATTATAAGATTTTGAATCCTTTTTAACATAGTATTCTTTTCAGGTATCACGATAGGGTCTGTTGTTACATCCTTGGGAGATGAGAGGAGCCAAAAAGTCCAAGTCTAGGATCACCCTCAGGCGGTGGGAAACCCGGGAGCAGTTCCTACGGTTCATGTGATATTTTTGTTGCTTTTGATGGTACATTTCGCTTTCTGTCTTGTTGTTTCGTAACCATGTTGCAATTTTTTTCAGAGGCGTATTTAATGGTAGGTATCAGTTTCATAGTTCTCTGCATGAATTATAAGAATTCGAATCCCTTTTAACATGGTAATCTTTTCAGGTATCATGAAAGGGTCTGTTGTTACATCCTTGGGAGATGAGAGGAGCCAAAAAGTCCAAGTCTAGGATCAACCTCAGGCGGTGGGAATCCCGGGAGCAGTTCCTGCGGCTCATGTGATATTTTTATTTTTGGTGTCTACGCTTCTGATACGTAGTGTTGCAATTGTTTGTTACATGGTATTTATATGAAATCAGGTTGTCTGAAGTCCAAGTTTATGATTACGCTCACGCTGTGTGTAACCATGAAACGGCATCTAAAATTGTTAAGCTAGTGTTCCATGTGTATGTTACATGTTATTTACATCAAATCAGTTTGTCCATTGTTTTGATCATGCATTTAATTTGTAAAAGCATTCATTTTTATGGATTGGGTTGTCAATAATTTTAATAACAAGGCCTTGTTTGGTAGTTTAACTTTCTATCATTGCAACTGATGTACAGAACTGGAATGGCGCCCATGCTTTTGTGTGTGTGTGTGAGTGTGTTACGAGTGCTTGTGAATGCGGAGTATACTCCTGTGTGAATGTTTATTTTTGCGGTTCCGAATTATTAGTAGTAGAATTTTGGTAGTTACTAACTAACTGGTGGTGGTAGAATTGTGTGTGCTGAGAGTATGGGTTCCATTCCAAACTGTGCATTTCAAGCAAATTAAGCTTCTCATTTCATCACAGTTATTTTGATCAGAGTTTATATTGGGTTTTTGCATGTATTGATTGAGTTTTGTATTCGCTGGATGTAAATCTCCTCCAGAAACTGGATTTCATTGTAAACATTTATATATTTTGTAGCTGTTTATAGCTTATTTGATGCAATGAACCAAGGAGGTTTTACCCCCTTGTTTTCCTCCTTGAATAAATTGAATTTTTTTGAAAGATGATTTGTGTGTTTCTTGAACCCTCATTGTTATTTTGACGAATTGCTTCAGTTCAAAAAAGGAGTCTTTGGAATTTGCCACTCATGATTTCTAAGTTTAATTCAATTATTGTGCTAATTTTATCATTCCTGATCTGATAATCTACTTTAGTACGTTTCTACAAGTTGTAAATTTGCGAATACCGGGCATGAATGCTTCGCGTTTGGATGAGAAAATCTTGTAAGTTGTAC
>JAJZTL010000012.1 GCA_021848965.1 Pseudomonadota bacterium | reverse complement strand
GCCCATGATGGCTTTATTGAGATCCACATTATCAGCAAGAAGGGCGAATATTATTCGCCCCTACAATGGATCGATTGTTTTGATAAGAAACTGAAATGTCAACAGACCCTAGTTTTGCGTCTAATCAGGCCGAAGAAAATAAGGTTTTTATTGCGCAACAGTTCATTGTTATTTAATGGGTTTAGGTTATATTGCCATTGCCGAGGATGTGACTTCGCAAGGAAAAATTGATATGACATTTCTATTGGATGACAGTATTGTGATTATGGAATTTAAATTGACAACCAAGGGTGATGCCGCTTCAGCTTTGGTGCAAATCAAAAACCAACATTATGCAGATAAATACGTTTCATTCAAAAAACCTATTTATTTAGTGGGTATGAGCTTTGATCCTGATAAACGCAATGTTCGTGAGTGCGTCTTTGAACTTTTTGAAAAAAAATAAAAATAGCAAAAATTGTTTTAAGAGATGCTAACTTAGGACAATTTATGATTCATTTTTTATCTCTTCTTGTATTATTTTCAATATTTCTGGAGTTAAGCCAGTTAATTCAGAGATAGTATGAAGTTCAAGCCCTTTACGTAATGCTTGACGTGCTATCTCATAATCACGTTCGGCTCTTCCCTTCGTTATTCCCTTCGTTATTCCTTTCGCTATTCCTTTCGCTATTCCTTCTTTTAATCCTTCTTTTAATCCTTTTTCTAACCCTTTTTCTAACCCTTTCTCCATTCCGGCTTTCATTCCTTGCGCCTCACCTTCAGCGAACTTCCCGTGCCATAGTGTTTTTTCTGTTCGAACACTATCCCAGTATTCTTCATAGGCTCTTAACTCACCTAGAGAGTAAGCCGCCTCTTCTGCCAGCTTTAGTGCTTCGGCAATTTCTTTTACCGCATATAATTCAGGCGAAGGTTCTTGGGTTTTTTCATCAATTTCTCGCAAAAATTGTAACCACAATAAACGTAATTGCTTTTCTTCATGTGAGTGAATAGGAAACTTAGGTAATTCAACGAAAATTAATTGAAGATGTTCAATAATTTCGGAGTGTTGTATACCTTGCTTAACTAGTTGATAATGATGATACCACTGGGGCGTTTTTCTATCAAAGATATCCGCCACGATGCCTAGTCCATAGACAGGTTCTAATAGATGATAGGATTCACCTTTTTCTAGTTGTTTTACTATGGCTTGGCTAGCGCCAAATAATAAACGCTGTTTAAAGCTGTCTGTCCATTCAATTTGCATCTCAACAATAAAAATACGTCCACTCTTGTCTTTACATTTTACATCTGCAATAGTTCGCTTAAAAGCTGGAATGACGGGAATTTGCTCTGGATGCAAATATGTCAACTCAATAATAGGATGGTTTTCAGGTAAAGGTAACACAGCATTCAAAAAATGCATCAATAAATGAGGATGTTCGCCAAAAATTTTTTTAAACACAACATCCGCTTTGGGATCGAGATAACGCGCCATAGTAACTATACTTACATCTTTGTGGTTGTTTCAGTTTGTTTATCAATGTAGCTTGTAGAATAACGTTGATAAGAGGCTCCTTCAATAGCTTTGACTGCAATATCTTGAACTTGCAAGTTTGCTTGATTAGCTTTTTCGGCTGCTTGGTGAGCTTGTTCTTCTAAATGTTTTACTTTGGCTTCTAAAGCAGCAATCATTTGTTGATACAACTTACGCTCACCTTCAACTTCTTTTTGCATTAATTTTGCTTCATAATCATATTTGAAACTTAAGCGATCCATCACTGCTTTTTCTGTATCATCAATGGCTTTCTGCAATTCTTGAGGGAATTTTTCTGTTCTTTCATGTAATTGAGAAAGGGTTTGTTCGTTTTCAATAATATGCGCTTCACGTGCTTTAAATTCAATTTCAAGAGCAAGACGTTTATCGATTAACTCTTTTTCCAATGCTTGTTTCTGAGCCTCATAAGCATCTTTTTCTTTTTGACGAGTAATATCTCGCTGATAAAGGTATTCCTCTTCCTCGCGCTGTCGAGTTTTTTTCAATAATAATTCTTGCTCCTTTTGAATGGAAAATTGCTCTTCTTGTTCTTTTTTCCATGCAGCGCGCTTTTCGGTCATGTCTTGTTCTAAAATAGCACGTTTTTCCGTGATCTCTGCTTCGAATGCTTCTTTACGGGCCTTTTGAGCAGCTAAAAGAGCCGCCAAAGTATCTGTATTGACTTTAATTTCATGAAGCTCAGATAACTCTGTTGTTTGAAACTCAATGGCTTGTTGTAAAGATAAGAGTCTTTTCTGACTACTTAATAGTTTTTCTTCCAATTCTTCTAGCGAACGAACAATAGATAACTTTAGTTCTGCTAATCCTTTTACAATAATGTCAGTTGTTTGTTCTGAAGCGTTAGCAATAATTTCTTTCCTTTCCTCTTGTATTTTTTCTTCTTGCCTTGACATTTTTTTTGATTCTTTAAGCTGTTTTAGTGCTTCATGATAGGCTTCCAGAATTTCATTTTTTGTATTTTTTACGCTAATATCATCGCTCATATTTTTTCCCTATTAAGTTGCATTTATATGATGAATAAATTTTCCTCTTTTTTGTAAAAAAATGCAATCAAATGCAGGGTTAATTATTTTTCTAATTTCACATATTTTGATGTTTTTAACAGAAAATTCTATCCCGTTGCTTTGTGGTGCTAGGCGATACAATACTAAATTTATGCCAGTCTTGCTTTATTTCTCCAAGGAAACATAAAGGAAATCATCTGACAAATAAGGCTCATACTTACAAAATAAGACATAATTTTGTATACTATTGACATGAATCATACAGCTAAAAAATTTCCTATTGGACTGTCAACATTATCTGAAATTGTTTCTTATGGATATTATTATGTGGATAAAACGCCGTTTATTGAAAAATTAGCTCATTCAGGAAAATATTATTTTTTATCTCGTCCGCGACGTTTTGGTAAAAGCTTACTGATTGACACATTAAAGCAAGCTTTCTTAGGCAATAAAGCTTTATTTAAAGGCTTGTATTTAGAGCATCATTGGAATTGGGAGGAAAAATATCCCGTCATTCATATTAGTTTTGCGTCTAATCAGGCCGAAGAAAATTCTGATATTTTGAAACAAAAAATTTTTGATCTTTTACAAGACTCTGCAGCAGATAATCAAGTTACATTACGTGGCGATCTTTATTCCTCTCAATTTTCTCATTTAATTCGTGATATCCATCAAAAATATAATCAAAAAGTGGTGATATTAATTGATGAATACGACAAACCCATTTTAGACGCGCTGTCAAATATTTCTGTTGCTGAAAAGATGCGCGATATTTTACGTGGTTTTTATAGTGTGATTAAAGATAATGACGATAAAATTCAATTTGTTTTTTTAACAGGAGTAACGAAATTTGCCAAAGCGGGTGTTTTCAGTGGATTGAATAATTTAAATGATATTACGTATAATGTTAATTACACAACTATCTGTGGCTATACACAAACAGAATTAGAGCACACATTTTCGGGATTAATTGAGCTTGAAGCATTACCTGACGTCAAAGCGTGGTACAACGGATATTCTTTTGCGGGTGATGAACGTGTCTACAATCCTTTCAGTATCCTCAATTTTTTTTCTAATAATAAACAGTTTGGCAATTATTGGTTTGCATCCGGCACGCCCAGTTTTTTAATTCAGTTATTTAAACAGCAAAAATTTTATATTCCGGATTTAGAAAATGCAGTCATGAACGCTGATGATGTGCAAAGCTTTAATATTGATGATATTCCACTGTTGCCTTTGTTATTGCAAACGGGTTATTTGACTATTAAGTCTACTCAGCGGCGGGGCGTAGCAACAACCTACACCTTGGGTTATCCCAATATAGAAGTACAACAAAGCCTCAATAATAAACTGGCCGAAATGAACGTTAATGAGCGTGTCAAAAATAACACTTATAATGCGTTAAATCTCGTTTTGACACAACATCGTTTTGAAGAACTCAATCCAGTGTTAACTAGCCTTTTTGCGGCTATTCCTCATGATTGGTACCGTAATAATGACATTCAACACTATGAAGGCTTTTATTGTGCAACGGTTTATTGTTATTTAATGGGGTTAGGTTATATTGCCATTGCCGAGGATGTGACCTCGCAAGGAAAAATTGATATGACACTTCTATTGGATGACAGTATTGTGATTATGGAATTTAAATTGACAACCAAGGGTGATGCCGCCTCAGCTTTGGCGCAAATCAAAAACCAATGTTATGCAGATAAATACGTTTCATTCAAAAAACCTATTTATTTAGTGGGTATGAGCTTTGATCCTGATAAACGCAATGTTCGTGAGTGTGTCTTTGAACTTTTTGGAGAAAAATAAAAATAGCAAAAATTGTTTTAAGAAATGCTAATTTAATTTATGCGTAACTTCTCATTTATCTGGCCGCTGTAGCTGCTTATCTTGTTTTATGTATAAAATAAGCATTAAAATGTAGGTTATTGTAAAATATAATAGTATGAGAAAATAGGTAATGACATCAATTACTCAAAGTACAGAGTGGCAAATTTTGAAAAAGCATTGTGATGAACTTACGCGTTCTAAAACAGAGTTCAAAAATCCGCTGTTATCCCTTTCTATAGAGCCATTATCTATTGATTGCTTTTATCAACAAACTACATTAAAAACACAAGAATATCTGATTAATTTGGCTCAAAAAGTGAATTTGTCTGAACGTATTGAGGATTTATTTCAAGGTAAACCCATTAATGTCAGTGAGAATAGAGCTGCCCTGCATACGGCATTACGTGATATACCCAATCTTCGTCCAGAAGTTAAAGATTGTTTGCAAAAAATGCGTAATATCAGTGAAAAAATTCGACATCAGGATTGGTTAGGATATACAGGCAAACCCATTCAAAGCATTTTACATATTGGTATTGGTGGCTCTGATTTAAGCCAGCGTTTGACTGTGCATGCGCTTAAAAAATATGCATTATCTCATCTAGATATTCATTTTGCTGCCAACATCGATCCCGAAGAAATGGAAAGCATTCTTCCTAAACTTGATCCTGAAACGACTCTCATTATTGTGGCTTCTAAATCGTTTTCAACAAAAGAAACCCAGATAAATTTGGAAAGAGCTATTCAATGGTTGAATAATCCGGAAGCCGTAATGTCTCAAGTCATCGCTATTACGGCATGTCCCGAAAAAATTTTAGCTCAATATAATATATTGCCTGAAAATATATTACCTATTTGGGATTGGGTAGGAGGGCGTTATTCTATTTGGTCTGCAATGGGCTTAGTATTAATGATAGTGATTGGTTATGAAAACTTTTGTGATTTTTTGCGTGGCGCTTATGTAATGGATCAACATTTTCGCACTACATCTTTTGAGAAAAATATTCCTGTAATGTTAGCACTAATGGGTATTTGGAATATAAATTTTTTTCATTGTCAGACACATGCCATTATTCCTTATGCGTATCAATTAAAACATTTGTTACCCCATCTGCAACAATTAGAAATGGAAAGTAATGGCAAATCAATGACTGTAACAAGTAAAAAAGTGGATTATGCCACAGGAGCAATTCTGTGGGGCGGAGTGGGTAGCAACTCTCAGCATTCGTTTCATCAGCTTCTGTATCAAGGTTCTCATTTAGCACCAGTGGATTTCATTACTATAAAAAATGAAAATACCGATATGCGCCGTCGACTCTTAAATGCAAATTGTCATGCACAGATTCAAGCATTATTAAAAAATGAGCCTACAGCATTTATCCATCTTATTACATTGAATGATTTAACTCCTTATACATTAGGTGCATTGTTGGCAATGTATGAGCATAAAGTCTTTGTTCAAAGTCAAATATGGGACATCAATCCTTTTGACCAACCTGGGGTGGAATTGGGTAAAAAATTGCTTCAAGAGATGTTGATTTAGGTGCAGTGAAAAATTTCTAACAACTAATTTTTTATTAGGAATTAAAAGTTATACTGCAATTACATTATTAGAAGTGACTTAACTTGGGAGTATAAATATACCTACACCAGCTGAAATTGTTCAAAGTCGTCGTCAACCTTGGTTTGGATTTGCTATAGATATCTTTATGAAACAATTTACGGCAACAAATACTCTCTTAACTAAAACGCGCGATGATATCCAAGCTTTATTGCACTTGCCTAAAAAAGAGCCAGGAAGTATCGGGCTAAAATCCCCAGGTTGGATTAAAAACTCAAGATTTCATGCTACTGTTGAAGGAGGTACTCTCAAAACGAAAAAACAAGAGTTTTGTAAATTTTTCTTTGATGAGGTAAAGATGGATAGTGGGAAATTATTGTATCGTATGGAAATTAAACTGAAAAAATATCTACGCGAAAGAGATATGTTTTTAGTTCCAGAGGGCTTTGAGCTTCGTGATGACGGTCATATTATTGCGCGTTATTTTTTTATGGAAGGACGAAATGAACACTGTCAGCTTCAACTGATATACCCAGTTATAAAAACTGAGGGTGAGCATGAGTTTTTACAGATCTATTCAAAAATAGAAAATAATAAAGAAACATTACACTGTCGTGTAGGTAGTGCATTAAATGGTCTTATTATGGCTGATTT
This sequence comes from Pseudomonadota bacterium, assembly GCA_021848965.1. Taxonomy (GTDB): domain Bacteria; phylum Pseudomonadota; class Gammaproteobacteria; order Legionellales; family Legionellaceae; genus CABHON01. Next base: position 28,837 of record JAJZTL010000012.1, on the reverse strand, counting down.
GGAAGGAGAAGAATTTGATCTGATTAAGCAAGCAATACAGAGTCATCAAACTCTCTCTGAAGCACAATTGGATCTTTTAAGAGCAAGAGCGAGAGAAATAGGACAATTATGTACAGAAGCACCATTGAGTGATTTAAAGAGGCATTTGGATCCAGAGCAAAAATTAGAAACTTGGGACCCTAAGCCCATTCGAAATATCACAGTGACAGTTGCCTTAGCTGCGGTGGCTCTAGATGAACTTCAACAAGAAGGTTATATTGATGATATTGCTGACGCTAAGAAAAATATTGAAACTACACTTGCCGAGGCTTCTGTCCAACAACGAATGTTGGGTCCTTTATCTGTTGAGTCCATTGATATGATTGATTATTACGATAAAAGAACTCATTCAGAAAAACACACACATCTTTTTAAGACGCTTCACAAATCAAGCGAATTATCCTTAGCCGAACAAGAATTAGTTTTCGATGAAAAGGGCGAGGTAACACCAGAAAGTCTTTCTCGATACATCAGATTAGATTGTGAGGGAACGATGAGTGTAGAACTAGGAAGCTGAAGAATCAAATGTATTGAACTAGATCAATTATATTGATACTTTCTGAAATATGTATTATATTCCGAAAAAATTTCGAAAATCAATTTCATTTAGAAAAATATGTCGCTAAAATCTTATCTGCAAGAAACTTATCAAAACCGTCTTGTGCTTGTGACAGGCCATACTGGATTTAAAGGTAGTTGGCTTTGTGCTTGGTTGAAATTGTTAGGAGCTAAAGTAATAGGAGTATCATTGCCACTGCCAGATAGTAAAATATTATTTGGTGAGGCTTGTATTGCTGATAAAATGACATCAATCTATCAAGATGTTTGTAATTATGCAGCAGTTCAAAAAGTTTTTAATGAAACACAGCCTGAAATTGTCTTTCACTTAGCATCACAATCGTCAGTACGTTTGTCTTATGCAGATCCTCTGACTACTTATAAGACTAATGTGATGGGGATGACAAATGTTTTAGAAGCGGCACGACATTGTTCTTCCGTAAAGAGTGTTGTGATTGTTACAGGTGATAAATGCTACCAAAACCGTGAATGGGAATGGGGATATCGGGAAACAGATGCGTTAGGAGGAAAAGATCCTTTCGCGGCAAGCAAAGCCTGTATGGAGCTTGTTACGGCGTCTTACCAAGAAGGTTTATTTCCCTTGTCAGAGTTTCCTGTCCGTGTGGCAAGTGCTCGTGGAGGTACTGTGTTGGGCGGAGGGAGTTGGTCTGAAGATAGACTTGTACCTGGTCTTATTGAATCTCTGCGATTGAATAAAACTATTACGTTGAGAAATCCTTCAGCAACTCGTTCATGGCAACATGTTCTAGAATTATTGCAAGGTCATTTAATTTTAGGTGCAAAATTAAGTGCAGAAAATGGAGAAAAATTTGCTTGTCCATGGAATTTAGCTCCAGTCAATAAAAATGCTATTACAGTGCATTTGCTTGCAAAGCAATTAGCTGCTTTGTGGGAATCAAATGCAGATATTCAAGTGATTTCTAATACTTTACCTGAACCCGGCTTTCTTCATGTAGATGCTTCTAAGGCAGAGGCAATTCTTGGTTGGCATTCCAAGTTGAGTATCGAAAAATCTTTAATGTTAACTGTTAAATGGTACAAAGAGTATTACAATAATCCTACAGCAGCAGGAAAGCTGCTAAATAATCAAATTTTAGATTATCAAGAGCTAATGGCTTAGATTTTTTTTTATGAATAAAGCATAATGAGGTATTAATTATGACATCGTCTTCATCGTTCCTAGAAGTTTATAAAGGGCGACGTGTTTTGGTTACTGGGCATACTGGTTTCAAAGGTAGTTGGTTGTGCGCTTGGTTAAAGCAATTAGGCGCAACCGTAATAGGAGTTTCCTTACCTCCTTCAGAAAATTACCCTAGTTTGTTTGATGAAGCTCATATCAGCGAAGGCATGTCATCGTTTTTTCAAGATATTAATGATTATGAAGGATTAAAAAAAATTTTTGCGGAGACTCAGCCTGAAATTATTTTTCATATGGCGGCACAAGCGTTAGTGCGTCTTTCTTATCGAGAGCCATTAAATACTTATATGACAAATGTAATAGGAACGGCTAATGTGTTGGAAGCTGCGCGGCATTGTTCATCAGTAAAAACAATTGTGGCTATTACATCGGACAAATGCTACTACAATAATGAGTGGTTTTGGGGATATCGAGAAACAGATACTTTGGGCGGTGTTGAACCTTATAGTGCAAGTAAGGCCTGTGCTGAATTGGTTATTGCATCTTATCGAGAGGGTTTACTTCCGCTTCAAGAACGTAAAATTCATTTGGCAAGCACACGCGCTGGAAACGTTATTGGAGGAGGCAATTGGTCAGAAGATCGACTTGTGCCAGACTTGATCCAAGCTCTTCATCAAAAAAAGACGATTAAATTGCGTAATCCCAAAGCGACTCGACCGTGGCAACACGTTTTAGAGCCATTGCGAGGGTATTTAATGCTAGGAGCTGCCTTAGATTCATCTGATGGTGAAAAATATGCTTCTGCGTGGAATTTTGGCCCTACGGGTGAGAACTCTATTTCAGTTGAGTCACTTGTTCATCAGTTAGCAGAATTTTGGGGTGAGTCCGTCAATGTTGAAATTACCTCCGATCCTATACCCGAATGTAATCTTCTGCGATTAGATGCATCAAAAGCAGAGGCATTACTTGGATGGAAGCCTGCTTTAAATATTCGAGAATCTTTGGCTTTAACCGTAGAGTGGTATAAGAATTATTATAAAAAACCTGGACAAGCAGAAGAGCTGTTGAATGCTCAAATTGAGGGCTACCGATGGTAATGCAAGCAGCATCTGTGCTTGTCACTGGAGCTACAGGATTTATTGGGCAATCCTTGGTTAGACAACTGCTCAAGCTTGAGGCGCGAGTTACATGCTTAGTGCGTGAAGACTCTCCGGATGTGTTAAATGATGCAGTGTCAACAATCAGAATAAAAAAATTTGATACTGAATCTGTTACGAGCGCATTACAAGAGGTTTCTTTTGAGTATGTATTTCATTTGGCATCCTATGGTGTCAACCCGGAAAACAGTGATGTTATGGAAATGCTGCGAGCGAATGTTGATGGAACGGTTGCATTGCTTGTGGCTGCTCAAAAATGGCCATTAAAACGTTTTATCTTTACAGGCTCTTGCGCTGAATATGGAACAGTACCATATTCTAGTTTTGTGGATGAAAAATATCCATTAAATCCATTGACCCTTTATAGTGCATCCAAGGTGGCAGCTGGTACTTATGCTAAAACATATGCAGAGCAATTTAAATTACCCTTTGTTTGGTTGCGGTTATTTGGCGTCTATGGTCCAGGAGAGGCTTCTTATCGATTAATGCCTTATTTAATTAATTTATTAAGTAAAAAAGAAAGTGTTGATTTAAGTCCTGGCGAACAAATGCGAGACTTCTTATACATTAGTGATGTTGTTAGCGCACTTATTGCAGCTGCGACTTCTCCAACATTACAACAAGCAATTTACAATATTTGCAGCAGCGATCCTATCGCAGTGTGTGAAGTTGCGCGTGCTATTGCTAAAAATATGAACTGTGATATGTCTTTGTTGGGTTTTGGTAAGAGGAATTATCGTGCAGGCGAAGTCATGTGGTTGGTTGGCGATAACGCGGCATTTAAAAGAGATACGGATTGGCAACCCAAAGTTAATATGTCTCAAGGTATTTGTGAAATGATTCAACAATTGAGTAGAGTGATATGATGTCTCAAAAAAAAACGCCTCAAAAGAAACTGATTTCTATTTGTGTTCCCGTCTATAATGAACAAGATAACTTAGAACCTCTTTTTCAGCGTTTATATGCCGTATTTGATAAAGAGCCAGATTATTCTTTTGAATTGCTTTTTACAGACAACCATAGTGAAGATAAAACATTTGAGCGATTAACGGAAATGGCGCAAAAAGATAAACGAATTCGTGTACTTCGTTTTTCGCGTAATTTTGGTTTTCAACCTTCAATTATGACCAATTTTTTAAATGCGCGAGGAGATGCGGCCATTCAACTAGATTGCGATTTACAAGATCCTCCAGAGATGATTCATGATTTTTTACGTCAATGGGAGCAAGGTTATAAAGTAGTTTATGGTGTAAGAAAAACAAGGCCTGAAGCATGGTGGTTATATACTATGCGTCGTCTTTACTACCGTTTAATTGATTTTATTAGCGAAGTGCATTTGCCGTATGATGCAGGTGATTTTCGCCTTATTGATAGATCTATTATTGAATTATTACGTCAAAATAGCGATAGACGGCCTTATTTGCGTGGACTTATTGCTTCCATGGGATTTAAACAAATAGGAATTCCTTACGACAGAGAAGCACGTTTTGCTGGTAGAAGTAAATTTAATCTTTTACGTCTTTTCTCTTTGGCATTTGATGGTATTTTACAACAGTCCGTTGTTCCTTTGCGCATTGCTAGTTATGTAGGATTGGGAACTTTTATTTTAGCTTTTATTGGCGCTATTTATTATTTTATCGAGCGACTATTTTTTAAGTCGCATTGGCCTGAGGGATTAGCTAGCAGCAGTATTTTATTATTGTTTTCTATTGGTATGAATGGTATATTTCTCGGCATTATTGGGGAGTATGTTGGCCGTATTTACAAGAATATGAAAAACGAGCCTTTGACCATAATTGATCAAACAATTTCTCACGTTGATAAAGAGGATATGAGTATATGAAAGCAGTTATTTTAGCGGGTGGATTTGGTACACGTTTGGCAGAGGAAACTCATAGTCGCCCAAAGCCTATGATTGAAGTAGGAGGCAAACCTCTTCTTTGGCATATTATGAAAATCTATAGCTCACATGGCATTAATGATTTTGTAATATGTTTAGGATACATGGGGTATTACATTAAAGAATATTTCTCAAATTATTTTTTGCATACATCTGATGTTACGATTGATTTGCGTAATAATCATATGGAAGTGCATCATAATACTTCTGAACCATGGAAAATATCACTGATTGATACTGGTGCAAATTCTATGACCGGAGGACGCATTAAACGTATTGAACCTTATATCGATGAAGATACTTTTCTGCTCACTTATGGTGATGGTGTTTCTGATGTTAATATTCGAGAAACTATTGATTTTCATCTGTCTCATGGCAAAGCGGCTACAATGACAACTGTACAACCTCCTGGACGTTTTGGTGTTCTTGAGTTCAACGATAATAATCATATCAGCTCTTTCCGAGAAAAACCGGCGGATGGTGGCTGGATTAATGGTGGCTATTTTGTTCTTAATCGCTCTATTTTTAATTATGTTGACGGTGATAGTTGCGTTTGGGAGCAAGCTCCGCTTGAAAAGCTTGCTGCAGACAATCAATTAATTGCTTATCATCATGAAGGATACTGGCAGCCAGTAGATACACTCCGAGAAAAAATGCTACTTGAAAAGCTTTGGCAAGATGGAAAAGCTCCGTGGAAAAAGTGGTGAAATCTGTGTTTTTGTTAAGCTAAGATAAGTTATGCATAAAAGTAATTTTGAAAAAATTTTGGTTGACGTTTTGGTATCTAAAAGCAGCTTTTTATTTTTAGTTTGTGTGACTACCTTGCTTAGAGTTTATATTCACTTTGCTGGTATACCATATCAATCTGGAGATATGAGCGTTTTTTTGAAGTGGTATCAAACCATACAAAACATGGGAGGACTTGCTACAGTTGGAAATGTTGTAGAATATCCTCCAGGATTTTCGTTTCTATTTGTTTGCATTGCAAATCTACCATTCTCTCCACAGGCCAACTTGAAAGTTTTAGCACTTTTAGGTAATTTTGTTACAGCAATAGCTGGATATTTAATTGTAAATGAGTTAACTCAAACGAGAGCAAAAAGTCATTATTATGGATACGTTGCTTATGCTGTTATTCTTCTGCTACCAAGCTTAGTTCTTAATGCATCTGTTTGGGGACAAATGGATTCATTATGGTGCTCATTTTTGCTGTTATCATTGTACTTTTTAATAAAAAAGAAATTTGGAGTGGCTTTTTTTCTGGTTGGAGTGTCAATATCATTGAAGCAAACAGCTGTATTAGTCATGCCCTTGCTTTTTCTTCTGTATCTTGAAAATGAAGAAATCTCAATTATGTATTTTATTAATATAATATTTGGATACACCTTTATGTGTTTACCCTCTATTATAAGCGGTGATTATAATGTTTTTCTTCCGTATTTTCATGGAAAGGCAGATGCATTAGTAGTAAACTTTACAAATATTTATACTTTGTTTGAACAAAACTGGTGGACGGTTTTTTTTAATCCATTATTTTTTCAAATAGGTCAGCTATTTGCAATAAGTATATTGTTTCTTTTTATTTGCATTTTGTTTCGAAATAAAATATCCGTATCTAACGAAAATGTTTTACTTTTAATGACTGTGTTTATTGTCTTAATTTGTAATGTTTTACCTGGTGTTCATGATAGATACATGATTTTTGCAGATATTACAAGTGTACTCTATTTCATTTCTGTTCGAAATATTAAAGTGATTTGGATTCCATTGTATATAAATTTTGTATCTCTTTTTAATATAATTAATTATTTTTTTGCGTGTCTTTTTGGCGCTGTTTCAGAGTTAAGAACTGTGATTATACAACAAGTATCAATAGCTTTTTTATTATGCTCTTGTTATCTTGTCTATTATGTTTTATCAAAATTAAAAAAAAATACAATATATAGTGAGAGCTAAAATCAATGAATTTGAAAGCAACAGAAGATAACAATCAAATTTCATTTGCAAGCAAGGTTGGTTTTGTAAAAAGCATATCAAAACCTTCTTCTATTTTGGGGTTCATTTCGCTAATATTAGCTTCTTTGATATTGATTACACCATATTTAAATGTTCAATTTTGGTATGATGATCTTGTTGTGCATCAACTATTGGCCCGCATTCATAGGATGCATACATCTTATTTTTCAGAATCTCTTAATGAGTTCAATGGTTGGCTCTTTGGTAGTGGACGTATTCATTTATATGTGTTTATACAAAATGCAATTTTGCTTATTCAGAATGCTTTTTTTTATCATTTAGCAATAGTTGGTTTGTTTTTTATTAATATTTTATTATTTTCTATTTTGCTTAGAGAGTTCAATTTTTCTTATGATTTTATATATGTTTTTATACTATTGCTAATTAGCTTATTTCATATTGCTGATTATCATGATGTACTAGCTTCATATGCTGGAACATATCAGATTTTTTTTATTACGTTGTGTTCTGCATTGTTTTTACTATTAAAATGGACTAAAAATTTTTCTTTGTTGTATTTGGGAGGATCAGTATCATTAATATTTTTATCTTTATTGGTATATGAAATTAATTTGATTTATTTTCCTATTGCATTTTTTGTCATATTGCATTTTAGAAAATCTGTACCATTACTTCGTTCATTTGTTGTATTATTTTTACCGTTGCTTATTTATTTGATTATTACATTGTTGGTACGTGCACATACTCAAAATATTGGTTATTCAGGGGTTCAATTTGGTTCCCTACAATTGTTTATGATAACTTACTTGAAACAGATAGTATCAATTTTTCCTGGATTATACTATTATGTGGGCGGACGCCATTCTAACAATCTTTCAACTATCTGGAGTAGTTTCATACTAAATTATTGGGGATGGTTATTGGCTGTTACAACAGTTCTAACCCTTTCTATTTTTTTGAATAATTCCAGAAAAATTAATAAAAACTCAAATGTTAATTCTGTTGTGTATTTAATTTCATTAGTTATACTATTATCGACGCCTGTTTTTGTGGCAATTTCTCAAAAATATCAAGCAGAGTTAAATTGGGGTTGGGGATATCTTCCAATTTATTATGAAGCTTTTCCTGCAAGTCTTTTTCTTACATTTTTGATATTTAAGCTTTCTCAGAATAAAATTACCAAAGTACTCGTGATTACAATTCTTACCTTTTATATATCGCTTAACTGGATGGAAAATTGGCATAATGTTGATTATTTAAATGAAGTTTTTACAGAGCCAACAATATCATTATCTAAACAATTAAATGAGGGGCTGTTAATAGACGTTAGAGATGGAGACATCATCGAAATAAAGGATACCTATCCTCATATTCATGGCAATATTATTTACACAGTGACAGGAAAAAAAGTTATTATTCAGGGGGAGCCTCTTTATATTCAAACTAAACATCCAAGACATTATGTCTTGGAAAATATTGGAAAAATTGAAGGCAAAACGACTTATGTATTACGTAACAACGATAGTTTAACTGATTCAAATAAAAAAATAAAAATTGGCCAAAATGTCTGGATTAGAGATTAAAAACATTCATATAATAATATGATTATGTCGCATAACTATTTCTTGAAATTGTAAAACTTTTGAAATTGGCATTGTGTTGTTTTTTTGAAAATAAACAATTTTTAATACTACTAATTTTAATTAATTAACTAAAAAGTTAATGTCTTATTGATCACGGAGAAGCGATGATTTACATTCTGAGAAATATTTTCCTTTTATTACGAAAATTTCTTTATTCAATATATTTTATTGGTACTTTATTAGCAATATGCAGCCTTGGATGGGCATGCTGGAATTCTGCATTTTCTTTTAGCTTTCCATGGTCTTATACTGGAGATGGTTGGTGGGTTAGTCTCCTATTCAAGTCAATAATAGATTCAGGTAGTTTTCTTACTAACCCCTATTTAGGTTTTCCAGATGGTTATCAATTATATGATTTTCCAATTGATGAGGGGGCTAATTTTGCAGTTGTCGCAATTGAATCATTATTTACAAAAAACTATGTTTCTGTTTTGAATGGATTTTATTTGCTAACTTTTGTATTAACAACATGGACTTCATTATATGCTTGTAAAAAAGTTGGGCTTAACAAAGCTTTTTCTTTATTTGTTAGTTTACTGTTTGCTTTTGCCCCTTACCATGTTACTAGAGGTCTAGGTCACATATTTTTAAGCGCATATTATGCGGTCCCTTTATATATATTAATGATTCTTTCTGTTGCCATGGAAGAAAATTTTGGTATTTTTTCATCCATTAAAGAAACCTCATTTAAACAATGGTTATTCTTAATATTTATTATTGGATTACTTGCGTCTTCCGGAATATACTATGCATTTTTTACGTGTTACTTCCTTATTGTTGCTGCAATATATGCTCAAATGACAAAAGAGTCAAAAGGATTTGAATCTCTACAGAGAGCATTTATTTATCTTGCTATTATTAGTTCTGTAGTTTTTCTCAATATATTACCCAATATAGTTTATAACTATCTAAATGGCTCTAATTTTGGAATATTTGTTAGAGGTCCTGCTGCCGCAGAGGAATATGGTTTAAAAATAATACAGCTTTTGTTACCTTCACCTTTTGATGGGTTTTCATTTTTGCAATCTCTTAGACAAACATATGAGACAACTAGTCCATTGGTAAATGAAAATCAGGCAGCGGCGCTAGGAATCATAGGTGCTATAGGTTTTTTATCACTGCTATTTATAATTTTATTTTCCAAAAGTGCTTCTTTTGTTGGGAATAAAATTAAGGCATTAGCTACTGTGAATTTAAGTGCTGTGCTTTTAGGGACAATAGGAGGATTTGGAGTATTATTTGCTTATACAGTTTCTTCCACAATTCGGGGATATAATCGAGTTAGTATTTTTATTTTATATTTTTCTCTTCTGGCTTTGGCGTTGGGATTACAAAAGCTTATTACCAAATATTTTCAGAAAAAATCTATTCTTTTTTCATGGTTAATTGTTATTCCTTTGATGTTATTTGGTTTATATAATCAAATGGGTAAGTATGCAATTATCCCAAGTAATCCTGCAATGTTTCAAAGTGATAAAGAATTTATTCAACAAATTGAAAAACAATTACCCAATGGAAGCGCTATTTTTCAGCTTCCTTATATTCAATTTCCAGAAACTGCACCGCTCTATCAAATGCTCGATTATGAAGAATTTAGAGGATATCTTCATTCGCATAATCTAAAATGGAGTGCTGGAGCCCTCAAAGGTCGCCCATCAGCCCTGTGGCAAGAAATGATAGGTCAAAAGCCTTTGCCGGTGTTTTTGCAAAATATCATTGTTGCTGGTTTTGCTGGATTATATATTGATTGTAATGGATATAAAGATCATGGAAATGCAATTGTTACTGAATTGAGGTCGCTATTAAATATTCAACCCTTAGTTAGCCCCGACCATGAGTTAGTATTTTTTGACTTAAGAGTTTATGCAAAAAAAGTTTTGTCTTCTTTATCACCTGAAGAAATCAAAAAAGACAAGGCTGAAAGATTGAAATCCAAATTACCTATTGTATGGAAAAAGGGTTTTTATGGTTTAGAAGTGAATAATAATGATACTTGGAGATGGTCCGAACAAGTAAGCTCTTTTGACATTATTAACGCTACAAATAAGCCACAAAAAGTTTCATTGTCAATGGTATTCACAACAAGCGTTCCAGCACATATATCCATTAAAAGCAAAGAACGAGAAAAAAATATTTCAACAAATTCAAAAGGAGTCGAGTTTGTTTGGCCACTTACATTAAATCCTGGCAAAAATACATTCTATTTTGCTACGGATGCTCCGCGCGTTAATGCACCAGGAGATCCAAGAAGCTTATATTTTGCCATTCATAATTTTTTGATGACCCCAAATTGATGCTTAAATATATCTGAAAAAATGAAAATACTTATTGACATGCAGGCAATGCAAACAGCGAGTCGCCATCGTGGTATTGGTCGTTATACGCAATCTATAATAGAAGCCTTGCTCGCTTTACCGCATCAACATGAGATATATCTAGCTTTTAATGGATTATTTTCGGATACAATTGAATCCTTAAGAGAAAAATTTTCACGTTTTTTGCCAGAATCTCATTTATTAACTTGGAGTGTACCTGGTCCTGTTGCAAGAGGGAGTGAAGATAACAAAACTCGTGCGCTAATGGGGGAATATTTTCGAGACGCTTTTTTGAAAAATTTAAAGCCAGATATTACTTATGTTACCAGTCTTTTCGAAGGATTTTATGATAATGCTTTAGTTAGCATACCTCAAAATTCGATGGCTACCGCACTAACAGTGTTTGACTTTATTCCACTCATTTATAAAAATTTGTTTCTTGAACCTAATCAGCAAATGAAATTATGGTACGAAGAAAAATTGCAGTTCGCAAAACAATCGCAACTTTTTTTGACTATATCTGAAACAATTCGTCAAGATACAATTAGATATTTACAGGTCGAAGAAGAACATGTTGTAAATATTTCTGCAGCGGTTTCTGATATATGGAAAAAAATTCATTTAAAACCAGAACAAATTGAGTGGGTAAAGACTCGATATCAGATAAGACATTCGATCATATTATGTACGACAAGCTTTGATCCTCATAAAAATGTTAAAAATTTGATTCTAGCGTATTCTCAATTACCTTCAACGATAAAGCACGCGCATCAGTTGGTTATTGCAGGAACGGTATCTTTTCAGCACATGAAAGAATGCCAGGATATGATAACAAAAGCAGGATTGTTGCCGGATGATGTCATTTTAACGGGCTATGTTTCAGATGAAGTTTTGCTTTTTCTATATAACATGTGTTCGGTTTTTATTTGTCCTTCTCTTTATGAAGGTTTTGGAATGACTGCTCTTGAAGCAATGTCTTGCGGAGCTGCTGTTATTGGTTCAAATGTTTCAAGCTTGCCGGAAGTAATTGGAAATAAAGATGCGTTGTTTGATCCTGTTAATCCTCGGAGTATTGCAAATAAAATATTTCAAGTATTGAATGATGTTAACTGTCAAAAGAGATTTCAAGAACATGCATTAATACAATCAAAAGCATTTTCGTGGGAAGCAAGCGCAAAAAAAGTATTAACAGCTTTTGAAACATATGATTCTAATCAAAAAACATTAGCATCAAGCATTGATTATTTTTTACCTATAAACGTAAAACAAAAATTAGCTTGTGTTTCTTTATGCAAAGAAAATATCTCATTAAATTTAAAACAATTTTATCTAGTTGATGAAATAATTCTTTCAGAAGCTTTTTTTGAGATTAGTCTTGATGAATATGCGGGACGCATTATCTATGTTATAGATAATGCAGTTGAATACTATCCTATTTTGGGATTGCTTGAAAAATATCCTGGCGTTGTTTTATTACGAAGTTTTTCTCTTGAAAAACTATGGATATTATCTTCAGAGGCAGAACGGGTAAGAGTGCTCTATCATTCACATGGATATTTGGCTTTGATACGTAGCAAAAAAGAAGAGAATGTTCAATATGCTATGAATGGTTTATTATTTTATCTGGCTAATGGATTTATATTAGAACCTTCTTTAAAGAAGATTTTTGATGAGTTCTCTAATAAAACAATAGGTCAAACACTTAATATTAGCGCTCAATGTTCAAGTAAAGAGTTATTTTCTTTTATTGAAAGCACATTGAACAATGCTACTCGACAACTTCAGTATCAATTATTAAAAAATACGAGTGATTTTGCACAAAAGTTAGATATTTCAAATTTAACGACAATTATTCGTGATAATGTACCTCATATAAAACAAAAACAAATTTTATATGATATCTCCGAATTAGTTAAACACGATGGAAAGTCTGGTATTCAACGTGTTGTGTGGGGATATATGAAAGAATTATTAAAAAATTCTCCTGAGTCCTACCGTTTTGAACCTATATATAGTAGTGAACATGATGGTGTTTATTATTATGCTAGCGCTTTTGTCTCACGCTTTTTGGAACTTCCTGAAAATTATTTACAAGATGAGTTAGTTACAGTTGGTGCTGGAGATATTTTTTTGAGTTTTGATCTAATTGCAACAGGTTTTGATGCACGAGAAAAAACTTATCGGGCATGGAAAGCTAAAGGTGTTTCATTCTATTTTATGCTATATGATTTATTGGCAGTAAAACATCCTGAGTATTTTAATGAGTCTATGGCTGTTGCTATTAATGCCTGGATCAAACAGATGACATCCGTAATGGATGGTGCTCTTTGTATCTCGCATGCGGCGGCAAATGATTTGATGCAGTGGCTTGATGAAAAGGGTGAATACAGAGAAACTTTTCTCAAGCTTGCTTGGCAACATTTGGGTTCTGATTTTGAAGAAAAAATAGTAGATGTAAATACATCTCACATTCCTTTAGCCGAAAAAAAGATTTGTGTGATTACCGTTGGTACAATTGAAATTCGTAAAGGACATGAACAAGCATTAGATGCATTTGAGTTATTGTGGAATGAAAATATTCCTATTTCTTGGATTATTGTTGGAAAACCTGGATGGAAAGTAGAGCGATTAATTAATCGTTTGAAAACTCATGAACAAAAGGATAAGCATCTTTTTTGGTTTGATAATGCTTCTGATGAGTTACTAGCAAGCTTATATCAGAGAGCTGATGGTTGTTTGATGGCCTCATATGCAGAGGGATTTGGATTGCCTCTTGTTGAAGCCACATATTATAAGCTGCCCATTTTAGCCAGAGATTTGCCGGTGTTTCGTGAAATTGCTGGTGAAAATGCGGCCTATTTTTCGGGGAATGCACAAGATTTGGCAGTATCCTTGAAGCATTGGCATTCTTCGTTAATTGAAAAAAATGCTGTGCCTTCAACTAAAATGCCTATACTTTCATGGGCAGATTGCACAAAACAAATGTTGGATATAATTCTGAAGAATCAATGGAAAAAAAATTGGAAATGTGAACATATTCGTTTTGATTGGAAGTATTCTTTTGCTAAACAATTACCATCTTTCATAGAGATTAGTGGTTTTGGCGAACGCGAGCCATGGGGACGATGGTCAACAATGCCGTCAGTAAGTATTATATTGCGCCAAAAAATATCTTTGTTACAACGAGATTTAAAAGGATTTATACATTTTAATGTTCAACCGTTTATGATGCCACCTCTGTTAAATAGACAGTGTATAGAAGCTTTTTGGGGAAATGAGAGAAGTGCCACTTTTTTTATAGAAAAAAATCAGTGGATTAGCTTGTCATTTTCTTATTCAGATTGGAAATCTGAAGTAATAGAAAATGATGCTATGCTTTGCATTCAATTAAAATTATTAGATGCAGCCATTCCTTCTGTATTTGAACCTACGGCTACGGAGTCGCGTTTACTAGGCCTTGGTTTTCTCGAATTTTTTATCTCAGAGAATGATTTATCTTGCACCAAAAAAGAAGTTTCTCAAGCTTTACCTGTAAAAAGAAAAAAGCAATTGCTGTATGATATTTCAGAGCTTGTTAAGAATGATTTGAAAACAGGAATACAACGTGTAACGCATGGATATATGCGAGAATTATTAAAAATGGAGTTTAATGATTATGTATTTGAACCCATATACATGCAAAACGAGAATAATGAGGGAAAATATTATTATGCTCGTTCATTTTTGTCTTTTTTAAAAGGAGAAAACCAAAAAACAGAGCAAAAATATGATGCTCCTGTAATTGTATGTGGTGGAGATATTTATATTAACTCTGAGGTGACTGTAACAGAAATTTCTTTGCGTGAAAAAGTTTATCAGTTATGGCAGATAAAAGGTGTGACATTCTACTTTTTTATCTACGATCTATTACCTATTTTTTTTCCAAAGTATTTTGTAAATGGCCAAATGCAAGCTATTATAATGTGGTTTAGTTGTATTGCAAAAATGGCTGATGGTGTTATTTGCATTTCTCGTACAGTTGCTGATGAGTTTGCTTCGTGGCTAAAATCAGAAAATTTTTCATCTAAGAAATTATTGTCTATTAGTTGGACGCATTTGGGGGCTAATATCGCAAAAGGTTTTATTAAGAAAGATGATATTATTTTTGATGATTTCAAAATGCTTTTATCAAAAATAAAAAAATATCCCAGCTTGCTTATGGTTGGTACTATTGAGCCCCGAAAAGGACATAGTGATGCATTGAAAGCATTCCAACTATTGTGGCATAAAAATATTAAAGTTAACTTGATAGTAGTAGGTAAAAAAGGATGGTTGGTAGATGAGCTTGTTGACGAAATGCAGAATCATCCACAACTCAATGAAAGTCTTTTTCTTTTTAAAGAAGTATCCGATGAAATGCTATTAGAGCTTTATAAAACTGCAAGTAGTTGCTTAATGGCTTCTTATGGTGAAGGTTTTGGATTACCTTTAATTGAAGCAGCTCAGTTCAGCGTACCTATCCTAGCACGAGATATTCCTGTATTTCGCGAAGTGGCAGGAGAGCATGCAATGTATTTTTCTGGTAATGAAATGGATTTGGCAATAGCTATTGAATCATGGCTAGATCTTTTTAATCAAGGCAAAACAATTTCTTCTGCAGATTTACCTTGGCTAACATGGTCTCAAAGTACAGAAAAATTATTAGAAATCATTTTTGAAAAAAAATATTATATGTGTTTAAGGTCTAACCCATCTTATGTGATTTTGGAACACTTTTATTCATTAAATAGACGCGCTGCGTGTATGGATATGATTGGATTTGCAAGCGAGGAATTATGGGGAGTTTGGACAGTAGATAATAAAGTAGAAATTGGACTTCATATAGAGAATTCTATTTTAGAAAAAAATTCTTCAGGGTATATTCATATAAAAATTAGGCCATTTCTTTGGGGAAATTCAGTAGATAAGCAAGTTGTTGAAATACAATGGGGAAAAAAGAAGCAATCTCTTGTTGTGACTCAGCCGCAATGGCTTTGTTTGCCGTATGAGCTAAAAGATTGGTGTGAAAATATAGATTTCTTGAATAGTAGTAAGTTGATAATAACGTTTAATATTCCATATGCCACTGCACCTAAACAATTAGATCCTACTGTAAATGATTTGCGTAAGCTTGGATTGGGATTTGAGCATTTATTAATTTCAGCAAATGAAATAATATAATAATTTGAGTCTATAGTTTAGAATATCCCTGTTGGTTTGAGTATTGTATCCGAATAAAAAAATAATTTTTTTAAGTAAGAAGCTTGTAATAATTTATTAAATTGATGAGTATTTTGGGTTTCTTCGATGGGTATCTGAATTGTATTATATGTAAGTCCTAATGTTTGTAGATGAAGAAAATTTTCAGAGGTAAATGCTAAAATTTTCTGGCAATACCTAAGAGAAGGAAGTAGATGCAATAGTTGCATGTCTGCAATATTAGAATGAATCACGATAATCAAAATGTAACCTTCAGATATTTTAGATTTTAACCATTTTTCTAGAAAAATCGTATTGAAAAAATTTATATCAAACTGTATAACAATAGTATTAATATCATTCTCTTGAATGAGCTGTGTTACTTGATTAAAAGAGTCTTTAAAGCACCAACATCTACGCACATTACTTTTATCTGGTGAAAGCCTTGTGGCTCGCGTATGTGGTGCTAATATGAGAGCATCCTCAGCTAAGTTTTTAATAAGATTAGCTGAATACAAGGCTACGGGACATTCTGTAGCCCAGGGGGTCACTAATGCAGTTTTTTGTTTGAAATTATTTGAATATTTGTATTGAATTTGTTGCATGAAAAGCCCACATTGTTAATCAGTAACTTTATTATTTGATTCTAGTAAAGGTAAACGTTTGGTTGATGTAAAATAGGAACGCAATTTTCGTGGCAATGCTGTAGCTCGCCACGATTTGCTTCTGTAAATAGCATGTAATTCGTGGCGCAGTGACTGTAATTCACTTTCTCTACGGGCGAGAGTTTTCTGAAAATTTTCGTGCACCTGTAGCGATTTTTCTATTGATTTTTCTTTTTCTTGAGCATCTTTCTGAATGCTAATAAACGCCTCATCTTTAATTTTAATATCTTTGCGGGCAGTATTTAGAGCAATTTTATGTTCTTGAAGTTGGTGACTTACCTGTTGCAATAATATTTCTTTTTCTTGGGCTGTCTTATAAATAAGCGCGAGTTTTTCATCTTTAATTTTAATATTTTGCTGACTAGTATTTAGCATTCCTTCGTATTCTTTGAGCTGTCGATTTTTTTCAATAAGCAACTTTTCTTTTTCTTGAGCCACTTGATGAATCCAGACAAGCTCTTCATTTTTAATTTTAATATTTTGCTGAAGAGTATTTAAATTTGAATTTTTTTCTGAAAGTTTTTCTTGCAATGTTTGAGAGGCAGCATTCCAAGCGTTTTCTTTTTCTATTAAAGTTTGATGCATAGAGTTTAGTTGGTTATCTTTTTCTTTTACGCTGTTAATCACATCTAATAGCTTTTGTTCCTTCTCTGATAGAATGTTTTGAAACTTGAATAATTCGCTATCTTTGGCTGCTATGTTTTCATAAAGTGTATTCAGAGTGTAATCTTTATCAATTGATATTTTTTGTAAATGTGTTAACTCGTTATCTTTAGTTTGAATGAGTTGCTGAGCGTCATTGAGCGCAGTGTCTTTAGTGGATAGAATTGTTCTTAGTTGATCTAATTCAAGATTTTTATCGTTTAGAGTTTGTTGAAATTGTCGGTTGTCAGATTCTTTTTCGGAGATGGTTTTGTGCAGATGGGTAACTTCATTATCTTTATTATTTAAGATTGTTTGAAGTTGTGTCGTTTCGGCATCTTTGCTTTGAATCAATTGTTGAGTATTTGAGAGCTCAGATTCTTTTTCAGTAAGTGTATGTTGGAGTTGAGCGATTGTTTTCTCTTTTATTTCGAATTGTTCTTGCAAATTTTGTAGGTTGGCTTGAATAAAACCATCAAAAACATTCGGAGGCGTTAGAAAATGTTTTTTTAAATCCCTTTTTTCATGTGATACATAAAATTTATTAAGTCCATCAAAGTATACACATTCGTATTTTGCCTCTAAGATCAATTTTTCCCATTGTTCAGAATTTATTTCGGATGAGTTAGGTTTTGTGGCTTCTACAATAATAATCCATGGTCGATAAGAAGAGAAACTCATACCGCGTAATACCTTTTCTTCAAAATTTTCTACATCAATTTTTAAAAAGTGTATTTCTTGTTGCTGGACATATTTATTGCATATTTGAGTTAACGTCATTGTAGGTACACTGATTTTTTTGATAGTGCAACCATTGGCATAATATTTTTCTGCAAGCTCTGGTTGAAGTGTAGACAGTCCCGTAGAAAGACCCGCATGAACTCTTGTATCATCTACACAGTAAAAATCTAAATCTTTTTGATTTTCTAAGTCAATAACAGCAACGGGTAAATTAATATCTCGACTCCTATCTTGCATAAGTTTCTGGTGAGATTCAGGGAGGGGTTCTATATTAATGCCGTTCCAGCCACGTTCATAAAATATTTTTGTCACAGAATCATGAACAGAATCTGCAGCGCCAACATCGATATAGAAGCCTTTTTCAATGAATTTAAATACGCGATGCAACATAACATCTTCATAATTTTGTGCGTAAGAAACAAAAGCCATTATCTATTTACCTCAATATTAGGTTCTAACCAAGCACAACCTACAAAATGGTTATGAGGGTTAATCACATTAAATAATAGTGCTAAATCGGTCCATTGATAGTTATTCATTAGATGTGTTTCTGTACATGCAAGAGCGACAGATATAGAATAACTTCCTGGACCTAAATTTAGCGGAAAAGAGAAAGAATATTCAAGAATTTCTTCTGGTTGAAGGTTTTCTGCAGGAATTTCTTTTAAGTGGGTATTTGTTCCATATATTACAGTACCTAAATTATCTTTAATTTTATATCCAAAAACAAATTTTGGGATGTGAGTATGTATTCGTATAGCAACTTTTAGTGTGACGGATGTTCCAACATTTATATATTCTACTGGAATATTTTCACTATTAAGTAGTGCTATATTTTCAATTATTGCAGCTTCTGTTGTTGTAAATGGTGAAAAATTTTTTGATTGACTTTGAGCGGCTTGTTGATTTTCATCATTTATTAAAATGGTATTGTAATAATCCATAATATCTTGCGGAGTTCCTTCTTTTATTATTTTTCCTTTATCAAGAAGAACAGCTTTGTCACAGATTGATTGAATGGCTGTTTTGCT
Organism: Pseudomonadota bacterium; assembly: GCA_021848965.1. GTDB lineage: Bacteria > Pseudomonadota > Gammaproteobacteria > Legionellales > Legionellaceae > CABHON01. Next base: position 9,793 of record JAJZTL010000012.1, on the reverse strand, counting down.
GTGAGAAACAAAGAGCAGAGTCGAGCCTTCTTTTTGAAATTGTCGAATACGCTCAAAACTTTTTTCTTGAAAATAGGCATCTCCTACAGAAAGAACTTCGTCGACAATTAAAATATCAGGGCGTTTTGCTGTTGCAACACTAAAGGCAAGGCGAGCTTTCATGCCACTTGAGTAGGTATTTACTTCGTGATCTATGGCGTCACCAATTTCGGCAAACGCTTCGATACTTGGCATATATTCGGTAATTTCTTTTTCTGAAAATCCTAAAAGATGAGCAGCCATACGAGTATTTTGCCTACCAGTGAAATGAGGGTGAAACCCCATGCCTAATTCTAACATTGCTGCAATATTGCCATGAATATGAACATGGCCGTTGGTTGGATGAATAATCCCCGTTATTATTTTAAGCAATGTGCTTTTGCCCGCACCGTTAAGACCGATGATGCCCACAGCTTCGCCTGGATGTACAGTAAAACTAATATTTTTGAGTATCCATTTTAGTTGGTGTTGAGAAGAGCGGGTGCACCATTCCCGCATGCGAGAAAAATGAGACTTGTATTGCTTATAAGCTTTACTTAGGTTGATAACCTGTATAGTACCTTTCATGTCCGAGGACCAAACTTTATATATTTATATTGTGTTGCATATCCGGAAGATGATACCATAATTTTTTCATATTTTTAATATAAAGAAGCGATGCGTTGGTAGTTTTTTGCTTTAATCATGGTCTCAGAGAAACATGGAAACAATAAAAAAAATCTTTTTTTTTCATAATCCAAAGGCTGGAGGAACTTCTATTCAACAAATTTTATTGAATTTAGGTCTTCGTAGCTACGCCCCGATTATTGAGAATAACATGGTCGAGCATCAGGAGCTCAATGGTGACTACAAAGCTTTTAAAGGTTATTATTGTTATATGGGACATTATGGGCGTGATATTTTTTCTGTGGTGAATGATAATCACCTTTGCATGACTAGTTTTCGGCATCCCATCACTCGAGTGCTTTCCCTATATAATTTTTTTCGATTTACAGTGCAACTATCTGAGCAGAAACTGTCAACGGAAAAATACTTTGCTGTTCGCTTGGCAAAAACAGTTGATTTGAAAACTTTTGTTTCAATGAATGATCCTCGTGTTGATGTGTATATTCAAAATGCACATTTTCGACAGCTTACAAATTCGGGCTGGTCATTGTGCATGACAGGCTCTTTAATGCAGGCTTTTGATTTTATAGATCAAATGGCGTTTTATTATGTTTGTGAACATCCACAAGAATCATTAAATTGGTTTAAAAAAACAATGGGAATGGATATTTCTCTATTTCCTCGAGTTAACATTACCAGTAGTCAAAGTGAGAAAATAGTAGATCTAAAAAATATTGATGATAATACTCTTGCTGAAATTTACAGTAAAAATACCTTTGATTTAGCCTTACATGACTATGCGGTGAACCATTTGTTAAATAAAATAAGCTAAATGCTTTATCGTTTTATGTTGATTTCCGGGTCTAACCAAATACAACCAGAAAAATAAGGTTTTGATATATTCAACACGTTAAATAGTAACGCCTGATCTTTCCATTCATATCGACTGACCATGTTGTCATTATTAACTAAAGCAGTAGAAATAGAGTAAGAGCCCGGTCCTAAATTAACAGGAAAAGAGAAACAGTATTCTACTGTTTCTCCAGAAATTAAGTTATATAAAGGTAATTCTCTTATGCGTGTATTTGTGCCATATATTACCAAACCTAGCTGAGCTTTTATCATATATCCACATACTAATTTTGGAATTGAATGATGAATACGTACTTGAATTTTCAATGTAACTAACTCACCTACATTAATATATTCAACTTCTTGATTATTTGCATTATACAAGCCAATTTTTTCAACAGTTGCTTCGCCTGTACCTGAAATTGTTTGAACTTGATCGGTTTTTGTTTTTATTTGATGAATAACTTGGTTTTCACGGTTTGCTATTATAGCATGATAATAATCCATAATAATTTCAGGTCTTTCTTCCTTAATTATGTGACCATTATTCAATAAAATAGCTCGATCGCAAATGGCTTGAATTTGCCCAGAGCTGTGTGAAACAAAAAATAAAGTGGTGCCTTCTTTTTGGAACTGTCGAATACGCTCAAAGCTTTTGTGTTGGAAATAAGTATCACCAACAGATAAAGCTTCGTCTATAATCAAAATGTCTGGCCGTTTTGCTGTGGCAACACTGAAAGCGAGACGAGTTTGCATACCGCTTGAATAGGTACTAAGTTGTTCATCTATAGCCTCTCCAATTTCTGCAAATGATTCAATAGCCGGCATGTACTCAGGAATTTCTTGTGTGGAATAACCTAAGAGATGGGCTGCCATACGGGCATTTTCTCTTCCGGTGAAGTTTTGGTGAAATCCCATGCCCAATTCTAATATGGAAGCTACTCGTCCTCGCATATGAACATATCCTGTAGTGGGATAAATAACGCCCGTCATAAGTTTAAGTAATGTGCTTTTGCCAGCGCCATTTAGACCTATAATGCCTACAGCCTCGCCAGGAGCAACGCTAAAATTAAGATCTTTTAAAATCCATTTTTGTTGATGATGTTTTTTTCGAGTGCACCATTCTTTGAAACGAGCACCACGGGAATCATAATATTTATAAGCCTTTCCTAAATTAATGACCTGTATACTACCCATAGTAATTATTATAACTCATCTACAATATCTGCAATATGTTGACGAAATAAATATAAACTTAAACAGCAGAAAAAAACGGCGCATAAAGCAGCTGGCCATAATAGAGTGAAATCAGGCCAAAGAGAGTTAAGAAAAATATTATGGTAAGCTGATATTACCCCAAACATGGGGTTGAAAATTAACCAATGAGAGGCCCAATCAGGTAATGCTTGAATAGGATAAATAACAGGTGTGAACCAAAACCAAAATTGCAAAACTATAGACATGAAATGCTTAACATCACGGAAAAAGACATTTAACACACCTAAAGTAACGCCTAAGCCAATGGCGAAAAGCATTTGTAGCAAAAGTACAATAAAAAAACTCAAAAAAGCCCATCCTGGAAAATTGCCTGATAATAAAAGAAAAGCCAAAAATATTCCAAAGATGATAAAGAAGTCTAGTGAGGTTGCAAGTACCATAATAGCTAATAGACAAATTTTTGGAAATTTAAGTTTTTTTAACAAATGAGCGTTATCGGTAAACAGTGTTTGTCCTCGATTGAGCATATCTGAGAAAAAGGTCCATGCAAGCAACCCCGAACATAAATAAATACTATAGCTAAACGTATTATTTTCCAGACCACTGAGGCGTGACCCCATAACTTGTGAAAAAATTAAGGTGTAAACCAATATCATGGCAAGTGGTTGAAGAAATAACCATGCTGCTCCCGCCATGCTTGTTTTATAGCGCGACTGAAATTCGCGCTTTACACATTCTAAAATAAAGTCACGATAATTATATAATGCTTGTAGTTGTTGAATAAAAAACAAATTAAGCCAGTTTTTTTTAGAAAAATAAACTATATCACTCATTATTTTTAATTAGAAAGAGAGAACTGCATAAAACGTAATCCTAATAGCCGAGAATCCGAGCTAACACCAAGCTGTTGTGGAGACGTCGCATTTGGTAAATTAACATGTATACTGATTTTTTTTAGATGATGATTTTTTGTGGAAGCATCTTTCCAGTCGCCAAGGATGTAAGGTAAGCTAATCCATTGGTTAGCAGTAACTGCGAGTTTTTTTTCGTGTCCTTTGCCCCAATGAAATATAGAGTGTTGGGTATCTAAGTTCGGACCTAAAAAGGGTCCCACCATAAATTTAATATTTCCTGTAGGATGAGCGCTAAGAGTTTTTTTATCTACATAAAGCGTAAATGTGGCCTTAGTCGCATCCGTCCAGACTCCGGGAGCTGGTTCATCAGAAGAAAAACCTTTTAGCTTTATAAATGATACAGCATTTTCAACATCATAAACTTTGCCAAACTGGAGCTCTTTATCTTGTGTTGCTGGAGCAACAGTTTGTGGTGAAGTAGTCTCAACAGTTGTTTGAGGTTGTGCAACGCCTTCTGTCGCATCTGTCGAATTGTTGCTATTATCGCAACCAACAAGTAATAAACTTGCACATAAAACCATGGAGGGCAACAGTATATTTTTTTTCATAATTATAGAGCATTCCAAAACTTTAAAATTGATAAAAGTATATAGATTTTGATGCAACAAAACAATAAGTTGAAAAATAGATTTGGATCTGAGCATATTAAAAGGTTTGTCCAAGTCTCCGGATGGATCCATTCAATATTGGGTATATTGAAATGGCCAGGTGGCATTTACTGGAATAGTAAAAACACCAAATAGTTTATTTAAAAGAAAAATAATGTCATAAGAGAATACAGAAAATTTTGGAGTGCCCCATACAAACATCCATGGAAGAATTAACCAAATTAGCAATATCCATGCGATACAATTAACTGAAATTTTTTTGAGGAATTCTTCATTTAACAACCAAAAAGTAGCAATTAATGGAAAAGTTATTATGCATACGACTCTGGTTTCATCGTTGCATATTGCTTGAAAACAGATTAACACAAATAATCCCAATAGGAATGGGATGGCTTTTTTTCCAGTTTCACAATAATAAATAACAACTATCCATCCAGCACCTAATACTGAAAAAAGCATTGGCTGAAAATGAAACATAAATAATTGTAGATATATATATATATCTTATGTTGGAGTAATGAAAATCGATCAAATTCGGTTAAAATGTTCCAATGTTTAAATAGGCATATTAAAAGTAATTTTCCTAATAAGGTACCTATAATCATACCTATTGCCCACGATGGCGAATTATCAATAGGTGTTTTTGTTTTTCTGGCAATTAATATTGCTAGAAAAAGACTTGTGCTTGAAAAAAAAGCTTGTTCAAAGTGATGCATTCCCAACAACATGCCAATAAAGATGGACCACGTAAAAAAGCGTGGAAACACAAAAGCGGCAGCCATTAAAAAAAGCGTGGCTGAATCCATGCCAACCCAATAAAATGAAGTAGCTGAGACGGGTAGTACTACAAGCAAAATTAATGAACATCGAGCACTTTTGTCACTAAGCCTAGAAGAGATTAGCTTTATCATTATGCCAATAAAGCCAATAGAGAAAAATAAGTGAAGAAGAAAAAAAGACCATTTTTCTTGAGCTCCAAATACCCATCCTAAAAAAGGCACTAACCAATTCCATAGTAGATAAGATGGAGGATTAAATGGATTGACAAACGGACTCTTTGTCATTGACACTGACATATCAATATTAGGAATGTACCAAACTCCTGTTTTGAATAACAGAATAGTAAAGAGAACCAAGCTTATTTTTTTTATAGAAGAATTAAGTATGAAATTTTCTAAGTGTTTAATGATATGCATACAGGTTACCTAAATAAGTCTCAAAATTTTTTATCAGTTAGAACACGTTGTAACATGTGTTGTCATATCATCAAACATCCATCTTAGTGTTTCTTCTAGAGTATAATTGGGTAACCCAGGCACGATAGAGCGTAATAATGTTGGATCTCCAGCTAATTTTACTGCTTCATTAGCACGCACAAGTTTTGGATCTACCAAAATCTCAATTTGGTGTTGAGAAATTTTTTGACATAAGTCTAAAATTTCTTGAACACAATAACTTTTTCCTGTACAAATATTTACGATGGTACCAAGTTCTGCTTTTAGCATTAAGCTTTCATAAGCTTGTAAGGTCATTCGTACATCATTAAATTCGCGATAGACATGCGTATTGCCGACATAAATTTTAGATGCGCGTGTTACAAAGTGGTGAATAATTTTGGGTAGTAAGAAATAGGTTTTTTGGCCTATCCCGGTATAATTAAAGGGGCGAGCAATAACAATAGGGAGTTTTTCATATAAACTCAAAGCCATATGCTCCATAGCTAGTTTACTCATTGCATAATGATTATGCGGTTTCGGACAAGTTTTTTCTGAAATGAGTTCGGTAGTTGTATTTCCATAAACATATGCACTACTGGCGAGAACAATTTTTTTTACAGGGATATTTTCTTCTTGGATGGCTGAGAGCAAATTCAGTGTGCCAAAGCAGTTGATTTGATACAGTGCATTAAAATCTTCATGAACAACATTTGAAATTCCGGCAAGATGAATCACGTAATCTGGCGATATTTGAGCTACCATTTGACGTATGGCATCACGATCCATTAAATTTGCAGATAACCCATGAACGGAATAGCCTTGATGCTGTAATTTCTTTTGCAGCATTAATCCTGTAAATCCTTGATGCCCCGTGATGAGTACAGTTTCTATCATATTTATAAAAATCTTGTTTAAATTAAAGTACTAAGTATAATTAAAAAAATTTTTTAACACAAATTTCAAATTTTATATAATGCTTCTACTATCTCAATTTTTTCCCATCAATTCTGAAAAAAAACGTATTGTCATTGATTTAACTCATTTGAAAGCCGGTGGTGAAAATGGTGGTGCAAAGTTAATGATTCTTGAGCTGATTGGACAAATAGCTAAACTTTCACCTGAATATCAAATTTTTCTTCTTACCTCTAGCCAATGCCATGATGAATTGTCTTTTTTGGATGCACCTAATGTACAACGAATCTGTGTTATTGAAATGGGAAATGATTTTTCTATTCTCGAAATAGCTTTAAAAAAACAAGCCGTTCGAATAAGAACTAGTCAATATATTTTAAGGGAGCTAAAAGCAGATTTGCTGTTTAATCCATTGACAGAGCCTTTATTTTTTGAGGCATCTATTCCCTCAATTTCTGTCATCTATGATTTACAATATGTTACTTATCCACAATTTTTTAGTGAAGAGCAATGTAAAAATCGTGAGCAATATGTTAAAGAGGCTTGTCGTTTATCTCATTATATTATTTGTATTTCTGAATATGTACGACAAACTATTTTAGATTCAGTACATGTAAAACCAGCAAAAGTTTCAGTCATTCCTATTAGAGTGCCTGATAGAGTTGAACTTCTTTCCTCTAAAAGAGTCTCAAAGATATTAAAAAATTTTCCATTTTATTCTCATGAATTTATTTTATATCCTGCTAATTTTTGGTTGCATAAAAATCATGCAAGGCTTTTTGCTGCTTTTGCGCAGCATCGTGAGCAATATCCGCAATCACAGTTAAAATTAATTTGTACTGGAGCGCCTAATGAGTCCATGCATTGTTTAGAAAAAAAAGTTTTCGATATGCAATTACAAGATTGGATATATTTTCCTGGATATGTTTCTGACCAAGAATTAGCGGTACTATTATCTGCTTGTAAAGCACTCATTTTTCCGTCGCTCTATGAAGGTTTTGGCATGCCAATTATTGAAGCGATGGCTTTTGGAAAACCTGTATTTTGTAGCAATGTGGCCAGTTTGCCTGAAGTGGCAGGTAATGCTGCATTCTTCTTTGATCCTCAAAATGATAAAGAAATTGCGGAAGTAATTAAGAAAATTGAAACGGAGCCGGAGTTATTAAACGATCTTATTCAACGAGGACACCAGCATGTGCAAGCTATTGAAGGACATAAGAAAATGGCAGCACAATATAAGCAGTTGTTTGAAAAAGCTTTAAATAATTTTGATGATTGTGTTGAGGGCATATATGGGTTATATGCTGATAATTGGACAAGAGATTGTGTTTTAGTTACCTATGATTCTGAATTCGACAAAAAAAGGGTATTAAATCTAGAATGGTTTGCACCAAATTTTATTTCTTCAGAAACAATAGAAATTGAAATTCATGACAGGCAAAAAGGATATGTAAAGACAGAAAAGCTTATACGAGGTCAGGGGCTGCAAATATCACAAGAATTGCCGCAGTATGCAGGATATTTGAAATTTACAATATCGCCTTTATTTCAGCCTAAGGCTATTAATTTGAATGGAGATGCTCGTTTTCTAGGTTGTATATGTGAACGTTGTTATATTGTATTTGATGATGATGTTTCTGTTAATTTACTTGCAATGGATAAATAATTTATATGAAAAATCTGTCCTCTATTAGCATTATTACTCCTTCTTTTAATCAAGGGCATTTTTTAGAAGAATGCATTTGTTCTGTTTTGGAACAAAATTATCCTAATTTGGAATATATTATTATTGATGGAAAATCGACGGATAATAGTGTTGAAATTATTAAAAAATATGAGAAATATTTAACTTATTGGGTGAGTGAACATGATGAAGGACAAACACATGCGATTAATAAAGGATTAAAACGAGCCACAGGTGAAGTTGTTGCATGGTTAAATTCAGATGATTTTTATCTTCCTGGCGTGTTTAATCATATTATAAAAGCTTATCAAGAATTTCCGGATGCTGCATTTTATTTTGGAGATGGATATCGTGTGGATGAAACAGGAAAAATAAAAAGAAATTTTTTTCCTGAAAAACCGATTGTTTATCATCAAAATCTTTTTACCTTGGGTATGAACTATGTTTTGCAACCTTCAGCATTTATGAATACCAAGTATTTAAAAAAAATTGATTATCTCAATGAATCATTAAAATATGGTATGGATTCTGATTTATGGATTCGCTTAGCAAAATGTGCAGAACCTATTTTTGTTTCTGAAGTATTAGCTGCTTCACGAGAATATGAAGACACCAAAACATCCACAGGTATGTTTGAGCGTGTGGAAGAGTTACGCCAGATAGCTGAAAAACATTCTGGATTGGCAATGACGCCGGGTGCAATGTGTTATTTATTAGGAACATTACATCAATTTTGCAGTGAACATGAAAATATTTTTCCTGCATCATATCGAGCAAGCATTGAAAAGTTTTGGGGGGATACCGCTGAATTGTTTACGCAGTGGGGAGGACAAACAGATTCTTTTCCTCGTCAGACGCCATTAATGTTGGGAGTTTATTCTGACGGTTGGATAGGAGACTCTCTTGAAATGTTTTTTAATGTCGAGGGACAAGAGGATGCTTTTGTTGAAGTGGTATTCGAATTGCCTTCAGAAGCGCCACTGCAGGCTCTATTAATTACGAGTGGTAAAGATGAATATGTATTATCAAAAGGTAAAACACTGAATATTCGCCAGTCTGTTTTGCATCAACAGCAATCTGTAAAGTTTTTAATGAGTCCTACTTTTTCAGAGGATATCTTAGACATTGCAAGTAGTCAGCGTAAAGTAAGCTGCCGAGTGAATTCTTGCCAAATAATGATAGGTAAAAAAGTTATAAAGAAATTTTTTGAGAGGAGAATTCATATATGCGAATGAATTATCAAGAAAGGCGAATATTATTCGCCCCTACAGTGCTGTGGCTCTTTGCTATTAGCAGGGCATATTGCTTATCTTGAAATGCCTTTAAAAACCATGAAATTCACCTCCGAGAAAACTCTCTAATCCAATACAATTAATATTGGCATTAATCGAATTGGATGAGTTCCTGGATAAATGACGGTGAGCTTAGGTAGTTTTAAATCAATAATGTACTGAAGCGCATGTCCTTTATGTAAGCTAAAGTATTCATGAGCTAGTGTGGTTTTTCCACATTGACGAGGGCCTAAAATGGCTACGATTTTACTGCTAGTAAAATCTTCTTTAATAAGGCACAAATCAGAATCTCGTTTCATAATCATGATAATTTCCCATTTTATCACAGCAATTCCCGGGAAATATTAGAGAGCAATTAAAATAAAGGCTATGTAAACTTAAGAAATATATTTTTCGCGAACTCAATTTGAGATAAGCTCTTTCTTTTTTACTGAGAGTAACTGGGATGAAA
>JAJZTL010000011.1:20356-35598 GCA_021848965.1 Pseudomonadota bacterium | reverse complement strand
TTGGCGGGTAGGCACAAGACCTACCCCTACGTTTAGCGATTTCATTGGCAATTTGAACAAAAATTTTAATGTTTTATGTGCTAAAGGCCTTTATTTTACAAGAATTTAGACGCGTTAGCCCTGATAACATTCGCCTTGCTTGATTAAAGAAGTGATTTTATATATATACTTTATTGTATATATTTTGGAGGGATTCATGATGAAAATAGCAAAATTGTTTAAAAATGGCCATAGCCAGTTGATGTATGGAGTTGAAAAAAGCCAATACATTAAAAAAAATAGGAAAGCATTAGAAGAATTTGTTTTGCCATTGGATATTCTTGCATTTGGTGTAGAGGCTTCTTATTGCTACGGACATATTCGAGCGTCTCTTGAAAAAGCAGGAACACCCATTGGTGCACTGGATTTCATGATAGCAGCACATGCTCAATCAACACAGTTTATTCTAGTGTCTAAAATTGACTCAATATCTGTGCTATAATGAGGTCAAGGAGTAAGATGAAAGAAAGCTTTAATAATTGCAGGTTTTAATGTATGTAATTAATAATTTCTTAATTACATTTTGATAGAATATAGCCATAAATTGTAAGAGTTTGTTTTCAAGCAATATTATCAATAGATTATAAAAAAGAGGTTTGTATGCCAAGGCTTCAAAATTTAATAGAGTGGATAACAGCCAAAAAATTAAAAGACGTTTTAACTACAGGAAATTTACAAGGATGGGGGCAAGTCAGGACGCGTGAAACTATAAAAAAATCAGGCACAACTGAAGAGCGAAAGAACACGGAGATAGGGTTAGCACAAGACATTTCGATCTATTCTAGAACTCTCCTAAACAAAGGAAAAGGTGCATATACAGTACAGAGCCCTGATAATAGGTTTTACCCGTTATTAGTCCGCGCGTTAAGGAATAATGATGAAGCTGCAAACACGCAGACGAACCTTAAAGTAAACTATGAAAATCTGATGCGTGACCGCCCAGAGATTGCTGTAGAGCTTTTGGGAAGTTATTTGCCAGAGTTGGGAGGAAGTGTTTCTCACGCAACAGCATACAACAATAGAACAAGCCGTCTTTTACCGGCTGTTTCAGCGTTGTATAGTGAGTCGACAAGAAGCTTTGAACAAGCTCGCATGGAGGGACTTGTTGATAGATTATATAGCAATTTCAGAAATGCAGATGTTACTGCGCTTAAAAGTTTTTTTGATTCTTTTGTAAAGTTGTCTTTTGGAAAAGTGGTAAATAATTGTCCTAGCGGTTTTGATGAAGCCTTATGGCATTTGTTTGAACATGAGTTAAAAACCAAACTAAAAGCAAAAGCCAAGGATGATGTGGGTTTTTTGAACTTATTAGGAGATAGCTTGGATGTCAAAAGTACACCACCGCAAGCAGCTCATCAAGTGGGGGCTGGTTCAGAGCCACCTCCAACTAGTTCGCTTGCTTTATTACAACAGGAGTTTAGCAAGGCTCCTAATACTTGGAGTTTTGAAAGCATAAAAAGTTGGTGTAAAAGTATAGTTACTCCTGCAGATACATCAGATCTTGAGCGCTTACCTCAAAATACTTCCAAGAAGGAAATACTTGCGAATGTTATTAACTTATTAGTTAACAATAATAAGTTAACACAAGCAAACCTAATAAATATGCTCAATGCAGCATTAGCCACATGGTCAAATACGGATATTGCTGAAAATGCATCTTTATTGGGAGTTTTATCTTCTAAGAAAGTTTTTGAATTATTTAGGTCTAAGACAGAATTAGAACAGCAACCTTGTTTTAAGAAAATGGTTTCTGTCGAAATGATGGATGCCCTTTTCAAAGCGGGCCGAGGGCAGGATTGTGATTATTTGATGAAAACAATTCTAGGTTTAGATTTTAGAAAACCTTTACCTAAGACTAGAAAAAGTAACCAAGTAGCAGATGCGCGAGCTAATCCTGATGCGTTTGATATGAATAAATGGAACGCAATACCTGATGATACTGTAAGAGGACAATTATCCGCTTTCCAACAAAAATGCAAAGACTATGATTTTTCTGTTCAGTATGAAAAAGACTATGGAGCTACCCCTCTAAAAAGAAGTGACGAATTTGATTCGACTAAACACGAAAGAAAAGGAACTTTTTCGGCTAGATGGGATGCCCTGAGTTATGGTAGGCCAATTTTAACATATACGGGGCTTACATTCATTGGTGCCGGCCTTAGTTATCTTTTTAACCGTGTTACCGGATCAAAAAATGGATTTTCTGCACCGTATGATTTATCACTACCCCACAAAGCCGACAGAGATCAAGCATTTGTGACATGGTTTAATGGAAAATATCCGACTGAAGATGCAAAAAAATCTTATGATGCTAGATGGACTGTTCTTAAATATAATAATTCAGGTTCTAATTTTATTTGGTTTATGACTTTGTTTAATGGAGAAGTTGGTACACCAAATGGGCCTCAATTGCCAGTTATATCTGAGCAAACACCTAAGTCCGGTACGCCAATTAAGGGGGCATCCAGAGATACTAGTCGTGCTACAACACCACGAAGTACAACAAGTAATCGAACAAAAAGTCAGGGAGCAGCATACTCTCCCGTACCCGCCTACGACAAAGAGAGGTATTCAAGCACCAGCACAATTGTTGCTGGTGGAATAGGAGGAAACTTAAGAGCCAGTAGTTTTGATGAGGGACCATTGGCGCGAACCGAAGTAGATCGCATTATGAATGCTTATAATGCAGGTACGACACAAGAACATAAAATTGCAAAACTTAAAAGCGCTATTTTATCTTGTACCGATGCGCAAATTAACCAGCTAGTTGATGAAGTGGGAAATGCAAATGATGATCCGCTTGAGGGATTAAAGGAAAAATTTAATTTTGCTCAAGATATGATTCAAGCATTAAGCTTGATTGGAGAAGAGCAATCCCGAGGAGCTAAAGGAACTCCAGACAAGAGTTTAAAATCACCGGAGTTAAACACCCAAAATGCTATTGCCCAAGTGCAAAGTATTCTGGATGGGACGAAGAATGCATTAGCAGAGCGAGGGGTCAGGCTAGAAGCATTGCAAGAGAGAACAGAAGATTTGAGAAACGTTGCTCAAGATTTTAACGTGAATGCTAGGAAACTGAGGCAACAAGTAGAACAACAACGAACATGGAGTTGGTTCTGAAATAACTCTCTAAGTTACTAATGCTACTTTTAAATGTTCGAAGACTAGACATTCTAAGGAACTGCCAGCAATTTCGTCGGGTTTATCTAATATGCCTTTCGGATGCAAAGTATAAAATACTCGGCTATCAAATAAGTAAAACTTAGGGGAGCTGATAAGTTCTCTCTGCGCTCGCTTAGAAAACACAGGCAATAAATATGCCAACATGAGGTCTTCTAATAGACTTCTTTCGAAACTCAAGAATCAGATTAAATACGGCAGAAGGGATGTTGGTTATTTAGCTGAAAATCAACCCTGCACGGCGTCATTGCGAGGAGCGGCATGACGCCCCCGAAGCGTAGCGCAGGGAAAGTCATGAAGCGACGTGGCAATCCAGAAAAAATGTAGCCAATGAGTAAAATTTCAATATGTCTGATTTATTTGTATCAAACGCTCAATTCAAAATTATATATCCCCGAAATAAGATTAAATCGGAGTGAAAATCTAAACGCTTAAGAACTCCAATCACATTTTCATTCAAGACTCGTAGACTCGACAAAGCACGATTATTTTTCTTATCTTCTGACGTCAATAGATTTTTCTTTGTCTTCTTTTTCGGTATTTTTGTATTGGCATGTATTTTTTGAAGGCCTTAATAACCTGTATCGACAATGCTTGTACTATGGGGATCTCAATCATCGTGCAAAATGTTGCTCGTTTTATGCTGGTTCATCGACGAAAAGCTTCATCTTTTAAGGCATTTGTAATTCATTTTTTCATTAATAAAACAGACGCGGATATGTTTGTATTTAATTGAAGCTAAAAGTCTATAAGTATATTCTCTTAGTGAATTATATTAAAAACATCCCTATATTTTTGCTGTTTTTATGCTAAAATTGCCCTATATTTTAGCAATAACCGGGTTAAAAATGAGCCATATTTTATCAAGAAAAATTTTATCAGATTTGATTTTCTGGAGTAAACGAGAGAATCGTAAACCACTGGTACTACGCGGTGCTCGACAAGTAGGAAAGTCAACATTAGTGAATATATTGGCTGAAACGTTAAAATTAGAATTAGTGACGATTAATTTTGAACGATCTCCCGAAGTTGCTCAATTATTCCTCAGCAATAATCCTAATGAAATTATTCAACTCATTGCACTGCATACTGGAAAATCAATTAACCTTAAAGGTAGTTTGCTTTTTCTGGATGAAATTCAAGTGGCTCCTCATATTCTTGGCTCTTTACGTTATTTTTATGAAGAAATGCCGGATTTGCCTGTAATTTGCGCTGGTTCTTTATTGGAATTTTCCCTAGAAGAACCTTCTTTTTCTATGCCTGTTGGGCGAATTGAATATATGTATATGGGGCCGATGACTTTTGAAGAATTTTTGCTTGCTATTAATGAGCCATTATTGTGTGATTTTCTGCAAACTTATACAATAGGAAAAAAATATCCAGCTATAATTCATGAAAAGCTCATGCGTTTTTTGAAGACTTATATGATTATTGGTGGTATGCCGGAAGCCGTTAAAAATTATGTGACAAATACTGATTTTATAGAAGTGGAACGTACAAAAAATACAATTATTTCAACTTATCAAGATGATTTTTCGAAGTATTCAAGAGATAAAGAAGAATTGCGATTGCGAGAGGTGTTTGAAAAAATTGCTCAAAATATTGCCTGTAAAGTCCAATACAGCAAAATTAATCCTCATTTCAGAAGTAACGTAGTTGCTCAAGCATTAAGAAAATTGGCGTTAGCGCGTGCGATTTATTTAGTGCACCACACAGCAGGTAATGGCGTTCCTTTAGGCGCAGAAATCAATGAAAAAATATTTAAGCCTTTATTTCTTGATATTGGACTTTTATCCACCAAACTTCAATTAAATTTTCTTGATCTTAATAAAATTGAAGAGTTAACGCTTGTGAATCAAGGAACCTTGACGGAACAGTTCATTGGGCAACATTTACTTTATGATCATGAAAGTTATGAGGCTCCTTATCTTTATTATTGGCAAAGAGAAAAAGCCAGTTCTCAAGCAGAAATTGATTATGTTATTTCTATGGGTCAACAAGTTGCTCCAATAGAGGTGAAGTCGGGAAAAACAGGAACACTGCGCTCATTACACTATTTTTTACAAGAAAAAAAATTGCCGTTAGGTATTCGCTTTTGTTCGCTTCAACCAGAAGAAATCCATTTAGAGTCCTATAAAATTTTATCATTGCCTTTATACATGATTGGGCAAATTCGGCGATTGTTAAAGATGCAAATAGGCGCTGTATCATAGTTTTGATGTAATTAGTACATATGCAGTGAACCAGATCAGATTTGACGTTTATGTCATATTGACATATGATTATCTGTAATAATTTTTTGGCAAATGGTAGATAAGCTTGCGTATTATATCAAAAAAGAAACTGCGTGATTATTATTCAAATAATGTACAGGCTGAAATCCCTTTGACAGAGTGGTATTTTAAAATAAAAGCTTCTTCTGCTATGAACGTTAATGAATTGAGAACTGTTTTTAACAGCGTTGATCCAGTTAATGGGTATACGGTTTTTAATATTGGCGGCAATAACTATCGTTTAATTACTGCAATTCATTACAACAAACAATATTGCTTTATTCGTGCCATATGGACTCATGCAGAATACAGTAAGCGTAGCAATCAAGAAAAACTTCAACGAGGTGAACTATGAATATGACAGCATTATCTTTTGATTATATAAATGAAAAAACGCATCATAATTTTCACTTGCCGTTATTTCTTTTTAAGAAGCCAGAAACGCAAGAAGAATACTCAAGACTGGAAAAAGTTTTAGATAACCTTATTGATGAGGTTCAGGATGATGAAGAACATCCATTAGCACTGGCTATGCAAATCATAGGTGAAAATTTGGAGTGGTATGATGATGAACATTACCCCAAGATTGGAGCAAATGTTCGTGATGTGGATATGGTAAGATACTTGATGGAAACTAACAACTTACACCAAAAAGATCTTGCTGATATTTTTGGCAGCCAAGCAAATGTATCAAAATTTCTCAGTGGTGAGAGAAAACTTGGTAAGAATTCAATTGCTGGTCTTAAAAAAAGATTTGGTATCAGTGCAGATTTTTTCTTGTAATACGTTTGTTTCTACAAATACGTATTTCTAGCAGGGGCACCGTTTATACGTCAAATTGATTTTTCGTACCGGCATTTTATGCAGCTAGAAGATGCCATAAATTCTTTATTTAGATAGAGAAAAAACAGGTGTTGAATATGCAAAAGAAATACGAGAATTGGGTTTTGGGGAAATTTGTATTGCTACAGGTGCTGTAGATAATGACATGAGCGTGATAGATTATCCGTGGTTAATTGGAATCATTAAAAAAAGTTTCCGCTATAGCTATTTTTTTTCATAAGACAGAAACCATCCTCTCATTGATAACACCAAAAGCAGTAGTGTAAAATCATGTCTTTATTTTTTTGAGTTGAAATATTTATGTTGCGCACACTCTATGATTATCGTTGGTTTATTTGGAGCAGCGTAAAAAGAGGATTTCAAAGTCGGTATTATACGAGCATGATTGGGGTTGCGTGGTTGGTTCTTCAGCCATTGGCGATGATTCTTGTTTATACTTTAGTCTTCTCGCAGTTAATGAGAGCCCGTTTGGTGGGATTGGAAACTAATTCATTTAGTTATAGTATTTATTTGTGTTCGGGTATTTTAACATGGAATTTTTTTACCGATATTATTAATCGTGGTCAAGTTTTGTTTATTGAAAATGCTAATCTGATAAAGAAATTAAAATTTCCTAAAATCTGTTTGCCGACGATATTGGGTATTTCAGCGGTTTTAGATTTTGCTTTAATTTTTGGATTGTTTCTTATTTTTTTGGGAGTATCAGGAAATTTTCCCGGATGGTCTTTTTTTAGTTTTTTTCCTGTCTTATGCATACAATTATTTTTTGCTTTAGGTTTGGGCATAACGTTGGGTGTGTTAAATGTCTTTTTTCGTGATGTTCGACAATTAATGATGATTGTATTGCAGCTTTGGTTTTGGGTGACGCCGATTGTTTATCCTGTTGCCACTTTGCCGCAGTGGGTGCAAAAACTGTTATTATTTAATCCGATGGCAGCATTTATTGAAGCATATCAAGCTATTTTTGTTTATGATAAATGGCCAGTTTTAAGTACGCTATGGCCAGGCTTTTTATGTGCAGTCTTTTTTTGCTGGTTAGGAATGCACTTATTTCGTCGACATATGACTGACTTGGTGGATGAACTTTAATGGGAACAATACAGGTAACCAATTTAAGCAAAGTATACAAACAATATCATTCACGTTTTGCGCGTTTATGGGAGTGGATTACTCCATGGCAATCCACACATCATACGACAAAATGTGTTATTCAGGATATTAATTTTAAGGTTGATGCTGGCGAGGCTGTTGGTATTATTGGTGTGAATGGTGCTGGAAAAAGTACTTTACTTAAAATCATTACCGGCACAACTCAACCCACGACAGGGAAAATAGTCATGAATGGCCAAGTCGTGGCTATGTTAGAGTTAGGGATGGGATTTCATCCCGATTTTACCGGCCGTCAAAATGCTCAAATGGCTGCTCAATTATTAGGTTATACACCGCGTGAAATTGACGAATATATGCCTGCGATAGAAGAGTTTGCTGAAATTGGGCACGTGCTGGATCAGCCTGTCCGTACCTATTCGAGCGGTATGCAAATGCGCCTTGCTTTTGGTGTGGCGACTGCTAAACGTCCTGATATTTTGATTGTGGATGAAGCTTTATCAGTAGGGGATGCCTATTTCCAACATAAAAGCTTTGATCGTATTCGTCAGTTTCAAAAAAAAGGAACGACTTTATTGTTTGTATCGCATGACAGAACGGCCGTTCAAGCCATTTGTGATCGCGCTATTTTATTGCATCAAGGAAAAGTGCTTAAGGAGGGAGCTCCTGAGGCAATTATGGATTATTACAATGCATTGATTGCAGAGCATGAGAATCAATCTATTCGGCAAACAAAGATCAATGATCATCATGTTCAGACGATTTCTGGAACCGGTGAAGCTAGTATTGAAAGTGTTGCTTTGCTGAATCGAGCGAATCAACCAGTGGAAGATATTAATGTAGGTGAGCAGGTAACACTTCGGGTGAAAATTTGTATAAACCAAGCAATTCCTCAATTAGTTGTTGGCTATCTCATTCGCGATCGCTTAGGGTTAACTATGTTTGGAACGAATACACATTTTAAGGAGTTGCCGTTATATGATTTAAAACCGGGCAAAGCATTTGAATATGATATTGCTTTTCCTGCCAATTTGGGGCCAGGAAGTTATTCTATTTCTATTAACCTTATTGGTGGTGATTCGCATTTAGCTCATAATTATGAATGGCGAGATTTGGCTTTATTATTTAATGTGGTGAATATTAATCGAACGCATTTTGCGGGTTGTAATTGGTTAGAGCCTGAGATTAGCATTAAAGAGTTTGAGAAATGATAAAAAAATTTAATCTGAATAGGATGCTCACGTTAATTGCTTGCATAGTTAGCATTTATTTAATATTAGTCCAAGATAAAATAACGACGATTCTTTTTATGGCCGATCCGCTTTCTATGGTCTATTTGTTTAAAGATCTTTTTTTCCAACATGGGGTTTTATCTGATTGGCATTTTTCACCCGTTCCGTATTTTTTTCCTGATACAATACTTGTTTTTTTATTAAGCAGTTTGTCGAGTAATTTTCGCATTGTTGTATTGCTCGCGGATGCTGTGCTTTTAGCATGTTATTATAATGGCATAGTGCTCGTTGGGCAGTTAGTTTGTGGTAAAGAACACAAAGATCTTTTTCGTTTGAGTGCTTTATTATCTTTATTTCTCGTGGTAGGTCCGTTGGGAGGCCAGGAATTATTTAATCCTATACTGGTTTCTCATTTTGGTTCCAATGTAGTCGTGTACTTAGCAGAATTATTTTTCATTTTGAAATTACTGAATCAAGAGCGTACACGTTTTTATATTGCATTAGCTTTTCTGTCTTTGGTAACTTCTTATTCTGATCCCTTCTTTTTTCTTATCTTTTGTTGTGCTGTTTTTCCTGGACTTGTTGCGGTGCATAAAAGTGATGCAACGTTAAGCGTAAA
Source organism: Pseudomonadota bacterium (assembly GCA_021848965.1). Taxonomy (GTDB): domain Bacteria; phylum Pseudomonadota; class Gammaproteobacteria; order Legionellales; family Legionellaceae; genus CABHON01. Next base: position 26,305 of record JAJZTL010000011.1, on the reverse strand, counting down.
AATGTTAAAGAAAATAACATTGAGCGTGTTTTTAGTTGGCTTAATCGGCTTTGCTTTGAATTATTTTAATGTGTTGCGTTCTTTCGTCTTTATTGAACACTTGGGAGGCGTGAAACCTTTTTATAAGCCTTTACAGGCGATCGAGCGTTTTAAAGAAACATTAGAAGTTTTTTATACGAATAATTGTGAAATAGTTTGGGGTTTTTCTGTCTTTTTTTTAATCGGAATAGTGATTTTAACGAAATCTATTTTAGGTAAAAAATTAAAAGATAATCTAGATAAAAGCAGTCTTCTGGTGATATCGATATTGACCATGAGTATGCTTATAACGGTACTCATGCTTTTTGCGGATCCGGATAGATTTGCGCCAAGCTTTTGGGGATTGAGACATGATTATCCGCTGATTGTTTTGCCTGTTTTTTTAGGTCTCCCTATTCTGCTTGCAGTAAAAAGCAATATAGGTGTTTTTATACAGAATTATTATCGTTATTTTGTTTTAGGAATATTGGGAAGCGCGGTATTATTTTCCCCATGGAAATCATTGAAAGAAGATATTAACTATTATTCTCCTCAAGCACAATGCTTAGATAAATATATTCAAAAAGGCATGTTAACAGAATCAAATGGCGTGACTGAGTATTGGGATGCACATACAGTGAATCTCTTTTCTAAAGAGGGAATTCACCTAGTGGCGGTTAATAATGATATAACACCCTATAATTGGATGGCGACTACACAAGATTACACGAACAAAAAATTCTATTATGTCTTTTTTAAAGAAAATATGGATGCGAAAGATATTATTGCAAAGCTAGGAGAGCCAAACGAAAAACTCGTATGTGAAAATATTAAAAATTATCAGATTTATATTTATCAGCAAGGGTTTTTTATTAACTAACGTTACTTAACTTTCTTATTTTGAGATGCTTGAAATTGTTCGTAAAGACGATAAGTGGCAACAAAATAATGTTCGTCTTTACCAGGCTTTTTTTGGGGCCATTGAGTCAAACGATATTTTATACCCCGATAGTAGCGCAGTGCTGGAATGAGGACGTCACCTACCCAAGGATATTTTTGTATTACTTTTAAAATATAGGTTTTTAATAATGCTTTAAAATTCATCATAGAAGAGAGTATAAAGGATTTTAATATAAAAAACCAAAGTACATTAAGGGAATTTCAGCATTATTTCCTAAAGTGAACGGTGATATTTGTTGGTGACCTCAGCTAATAGTCCTGAAAATGTGGTTTTGTAATATTTCTTGACAAATTTCACAATAACTTTAGAATTGAACCTTTTATATAAACGAAGATGGGGTAATGAGCAATGATAAAAAAACAGAGTAAGAAAATAGCGTTATCTGCAGTAGCGCTCGGATTGTGCTTGGCTAATTCATTTGCTTGGGCGAGTGCTGCTGTATCAACTGCCAGTACTTTTACTCCCAATCAAAAGACTGCAATTGAAAAAATTGTGCATGATTATTTAATTACGCATCCCACAGTTTTAATTGAAGCCACTCAGGCATTACAAATGCAGCAACAAAAAGATATGATGTCTAAAGCTGAATCAGCCATTAAAGGCAATGCTCAAGCTTTATTTAATCATGCTGAAACACCGATTATTGGCAATCCTAAAGGCAGCGTGACATTAGTCGAATTTTTTGATTATCAGTGCAGTGTTTGCCAACGTATGGCGCCTGTAGTGAATAATTTAGTGAAGAGCAATCCTAACTTACGCGTTGTATTGAAGCAATGGCCTATTTTTGGAAAAGATTCTGCTTATGCAGCTAAAGCAGCATTGGCTTCGGTTAAACAAAATAAATTTGATGTTTTCTATGAAGCAATGATTTCTGCTTCAGGACATTTAACAAAAGACAGAGTGTTAAGTCTCGCTAAGGCTGTTGGAATAGATACAGCTCAATTAGAAAAAGATATGAATACTCCTGCTTTTGATAAAGAGTTAAAAGATAATCTACATTTGGCGGAAAGCTTACATTTAGTGGGCACTCCAGCCTTTATTATTGCTAAGACGCCTGATGGCATTTACCATGGTGCACAGCCTTATTTTGTTCCTGGCGGCGCAAGTGAATCTACTTTGCAAGAGTTGATTGCTAAAGCGCAAGCATAAAAATGGCAATAAAATCGTTTCAAGAGCTCATTGCTTGCTTGCAAACCTACTGGTCGAAACAGGGTTGTATTATTTTGCAACCCTTAGATTTAGAAGTAGGGGCAGGAACTTTTCACCCGGGAACTTTTCTTCATGCTGTGGGGCCAGAACCTTGGTACGCTGCATATGTTCAGCCGTGCCGCCGTCCGACTGATGGCCGTTATGGTGAGAATCCTAATCGTGTGCAACATTATTATCAATTTCAAGTTGCCTTAAAACCGTCTCCCGATAATATCCAGACACTATATTTAGATTCTTTACGAGAAGTTGGTGTGGATCCGGCGGTACATGATATTCGTTTTGTGGAAGATAATTGGGAAGCTCCCACATTAGGCGCTTGGGGATTAGGTTGGGAAGTTTGGCATAATGGCATGGAAGTTTCGCAATATACTTATTTTCAGCAAGTCGGTGGTTTACCGTGTAAGCCTGTATTAGGTGAGTTGACCTATGGTCTTGAACGATTAGCCATGTGTGTGTTGAATGTTGATAATATTTTTGATTTGCCGTGGACTACGTCGCCTACAGGAAAAATGGTGACTTATGGCGATATTTTTCACCAAAATGAAGTAGAGATGTCTCACTATAATTTTGAAAAAGCGAATGTATCTGAATATTTTCATCAGTTTGATGCTTATGAGCAACAAAGCCAAGCATTAGTGGCTGAAAATCTTCCTTTGCCAGCCTATGAACAATTGGTGAAGGCGTCTCATAGTTTTAATGTATTAGACGCTCGACATGCTATTTCTGTCACCCAAAGACAAGGTTATATTTTACGTATTCGTGCGTTGGCGCGTGCCGTAGCGCAGAATTATTATGATAAGCGGGAAGCATTGGGATTTCCGTTAGCAAATGTATCTGCAGGGGGGGGGGCATTACATAACATTGATATTGGCCCACATAAAAAAAATGAGTGCACGTGGCAGATACAGAAAAATGATTTTCTCCTCGAAATCGGTTGCGAAGAATTACCACCACATAGTCTTCAGCCGTTAAGCCAAGCATTAAAAGATAATTTAGAAGAAGAGTTGAAAAATCTTGGTTTTGTGCTGGGTGTTTCTAAATCCTATGCAGCGCCAAGACGTTTAGCAGTGATTATCAACGACTTGCCGAGTCAAACACCGTCTGTTGAAAAAATAACATTTGGCCCCCCTTTAAGTGTTGCGTTTGACGAATCAGGAAAACCTTCAATGGCAACATTAAAATTTGCTGAAAAATGTGGTGTTTCTTGGGAACAGTTGAAGCACGATGAATCGCAGAAAAAATTGCGATTTGATGCACAAAGTGGTGGTGAATCTATTTTTGATGTTCTACCTATTTGTGTTCAAAAAGCCATTGAAAAGCTGCCGATAGCGAAACCGATGCGGTGGAGCGATCATGAAATTTCTTTTGTTCGTCCAGTGCATTGGGTCGTGATGTTATATGGTGAGCATGTTGTGTCGGCGGAAGTTTTGGGTTGTCAAACCAGCAATAAAACTCACGGTCACCGAGTTCTTGCCTCTGATATGGCTATTTCTTTGCACGATGCTTCAGCGTATGAATCGACATTAGAAAAAGCGGATGTCATTGCAGATTTTGAAAAGCGCGAAGCAATGATAAAAGATGCTTTGATAGCAAAGGCCGCTTTGTTGCAAGCTAAACCAATTTTATCCGACGATTTGTTAGATGAAGTCACAGGATTAGTTGAATTTCCGGAAGCATTAGTTGTCCCTTTTGATGAACAATTTTTGGCTTTACCAAGAGAAGTATTAATTACAGCGATGCAGCAGCATCAGAAGAGCTTTGCCTTAGAAAAAAATGGAAAATTACTCCCTTTTTATCTGACTGTCGCTAATATTAAAAGCCATGAACCTGAAAAAGTCATTGAAGGCAATCGACGGGTCATGCATGCCAGACTCTCTGACGCCGCTTTTTTCTATGAGAAGGATAAGCAGCTCGGGTTAAGTCTACGACGGGAATCGACGCAGAATGTCATTTTTCAAGCCAAATTAGGCACGTTATACGAAAAATCAGAACGCCTGATGTTATTTGCAGACTATTTGTCACCTCTTTTAGGAACAGAATCAATCGAAGCGCAACGCGCAGCAGCATTATCTCAGTGTGATTTAATGACCGATATGGTGGGTGAGTTTCCTGAACTTCAGGGGGTAATGGGATATTATTATGCACTCTCTGAAGGAGAATCAGAATCTATCGCACGTGCTTTGGATGAGCAATATTGGCCGCGGTTTTCAGGTGATCAACTTCCTAAAACTGCGTTGGGAACATTATTGGCTATTGCAGAGAGAGTGGATACACTGATTGGCGCTTTTAGTATTAATCAAAAGCCGACAGGAAATAAAGATCCGTTTAAATTACGTCGTCATGCGTTAGGTCTGATTCGATTGTTATTAGAAGAACCACAGAGAAAAGTGGATCTTTTAGACTTATTAACGTATGCGTTTGAACATTCACCACAGAAAAAAATAAATGTGAATACGATTGAAGAGACCCATGTTTTCATTTTAGAAAGGTTAAAAGCTTATTACTATGAACAAGGGTATAGTAGTACATTAATTCAGTCTGTATTGCTGCGAGAGTCAACGAAGTTGTTTGATTTTCAGCAGCGTTTACAGGCCATGGCAGAGTTTATGACGTGGGAAGAGGCGCCGGCATTAGCTGCCGCCAATAAACGAGTACATCGTATTTTAGCGGCGGAAAAAAATCTTCCATCCGAAATACCGCTGAATTCTGCATTACTTTTAGAACCTGCAGAAAAAGAATTAGCGTTGGTGTTAGCAACGAAAAAGCAAGAATTGCAGGCTTTATTAGGGGAACAGCAAGAACATTCTACACAGCATTATATGCAAGCATTAAAACATCTTTCGCATTTACGTGAGCCAATTGATGCTTTTTTTGATACGGTAATGGTGAATGTAGAAGATATCGCTCTGCGTCAGAACCGTTTAAGTATTCTCATAGACATTCGAAAATTGTTTTTGATGATTGCTGATGTATCATGTCTCAATTAAATTTATCAGAGAAATTAATTATTCTTGATCGTGATGGGGTGATTAATTATGATTCCGTGCATTACATTAAATCACCCGAAGAATGGCACCCTATTCCAGGAAGTTTAGAGGCTATCGCACGTTTAAAAAAAGCAGGGTTTAGCGTGGCAGTGGCAACCAATCAATCGGGTATCGGGCGAAAATATTATACAGAGGAAACACTGGCAGCCATTCATCAAAAAATGCAAACCATGTTGGCTGTGCAAAACGCACAAATTGATCTGATATGTTATTGCCCTCATTTGCCCTCTGATCATTGTGAATGTCGTAAACCTAAACCTGGGTTACTCCAAAAAATTGCAGAACATTTTCAATGTGATTTGAAAGGGGTTCCTTTTATTGGAGATAATCTTTCAGATGTTCAGGCGGCACTCGCCGTTTCTGCTGCGCCAATTTTTATTGGAGCTACTATGCCAGAGGATTTTTCTTATCCTTTTTTTGCAAATTTAAGCGATGCAGTGGACTCTTTTTTATAATAGTTTAGAACTTCAATCTCAAGCTGTAGAATTAGCTCATCGTTTTAATTTTGAGCTGATAGGTATTTTTCGTCCCACTGACAGGGTATCATTAAATTTAACTTCCGAAGGATTATTTTTATATATTCCAGGCATGAAGCCTTGGACAATCGATTTTTTAAGCACAGCCAGGCAACATCGACGGCAATTTGGTGGCCAGGAAACTTTAGTGCGTGCGTGTGGTATAAAAAAAAATAAAGAACCTTTAACCAAGATCGGA
>JAJZTL010000011.1:0-20346 GCA_021848965.1 Pseudomonadota bacterium | reverse complement strand
CCGATCTGAAAGATGCGTTTGTTTTGGCCTGCGCAGGTACGCGAGTGATTTTAATTGAAAGACACCCATTACTTGCTGCTTTATTAGAAGATGCTTTAAAACGTTTTTATGCGCATCCCACATTATCAAAAAACGTCCATATTTCATTACATCATGATGACGCAGAATATTTTCTTCAGCGTCGATTATTGACTGTCTTGCAAGAACTGCCGGATGTGATTTATTGGGATCCGATGCATCCTGAGCGTCATAAATCAGCGCAAGTAAAAAAAGAAATGGCGTTATTGCAACAATGGGCCCAGCCTGAGCTTCATCCAGAATCTTTGATTCGGCTTAGTCTGCCTTATGTAAAAGATCGAGTCGTACTTAAATGGCCAAGAAAAGCACCTTTACTGGATTGTCTAAAGCCCAGTTTTGTCTATGAAGAAAAAACTGTGCGTTTTGAAGTTTTTAAGAAAATGAATACTGCTATAGCGCTGGAAGTTTGAGTAAATTTCAAGTTGTACTTATGGTTTACTCAAATAGTGGCTGCCATACATTATTTGTATTTTAAATATATAAAATATAAATAATGTATTTCTGTAAATATAAAATACTCATTATAATAACTGTAAATGAAGAATACATAGGAGTTACATCATGAAAACAGTATATAATTTAGTCTTTAACGATATTGTAGCGGAAGAGTTAGAACAAAGTATTCGAAACTATGTTGGCTCTCAACCAGGATGTTATTACGAGTCAGATGAGAATCCTGGTTTTACAGAAGAAGGCGAAAGAAGATTAGCAACCGAAAAGGCAAATGCAGAACATTTAAAAACAGATGTTATTCAAATAGAAGTCGATATGGACAATCTTGTAGAAGCTATTTTGGCTGCGGCAACCCAGCATATTCGTGCAAATCCCAAAAGTGATTTTGCTCGCTTAGTTAAAACACTTTGTTCTGATTATTTATGTGATAATAAAAGGATGAGTTTTGTGAGCTTTTTAAATCAATTGAGTTTATGCCATAAAACATCTAAAGGATTTGCTTTATATTCATCTTTTAATGGAAGTTTGTGTAAAGTACTGTTAGATAATATTGCTATATCAGGACCTAAAATAAGTGAGCATGAAAAAATTTATTTGAATAATACGCTTTCACAAATGTTTCGCAGAGGATTTAGTTATGAATCGTTGCAAAACTTTCATTTTATTTTGAAAGCAGAAAGTATGTTATTGATGGATCATCAAAGAGAAGTTTTTAGTAGTTTAGCGGTGATAGTAGAAAAGAAAATGAAAACAGCGTCATGGCTTTCATTTTCTTTTTCTAGACAAGATGATTCATCTGCAAAAACATTGATTTTAAGCCTAAAGAGAAATGATGTTGGAGCAATTATGTCCAACTTACAGAGTTTGCAAACAAGCCATCCTAATTACTGGAACAAATGTAGAGATTTTCTTAACACATATGCTGGTATTCATGATTCTCAGCCAAATACACAGTTAGGAACGTTTATAAATAAAATGTTATTGCCTGCAGAAACAGCCACATCCAAGGCTAGCGCGGCGAGAATAGAATTGGAAGTGGGGGAGTGTGGTCTTTAATTGTGACAACTCACACGTCCACTGCTAACGATCTAGCGTAGGGGCGAATAATATTCGCCCTTCTTGCCAATGGCACCGATCTTGGTAAAACACCACCTAGGGCGAATGTTATTCGCCCCTACACAAGATCGTTCAAAAAGGCATTAATCAAATCCGTAGAATATTTATCCTTATGCATAAGCTGAATAAAATGCCGGTTGAGCTGAAGATTTTTTACTTTCAGCTCGACTAATTCTTTCTTCTCAAGTTCAGTAGATAAAGCATAGCGAGAGGCACAACTGATGCCGATGTTTTCCATCACAATTTTTTTTATTGCTTGTGTACTGCCAATTTCTAAAATGACATTGTCTGGACGGTAATGATTTTCTAATATTTCGCGTGTACCCGAACCTTTTTCTCTCAAAATCCAAGCTGCTTCTTGTAAGTCTTTTTTGGTTAAATTGGATTTTTGAGCCAAAGGATGCGAAGGGGACGAAAAAATAATGAGCTCATCTGTTTTCCAATTATGCCCTTCGAGATTATCAGCATGATAATGTCCTTCAATAAAACCAATATCTAATTTGAATTTTTCGAGCTCCTCAATAATATCTTCAGTATTACCAACGGATTGAATGATTTTTACTTGAGGAAATTTTTCGGTAAATTGAGCGATTAGCTTAGGCATTACATAGTTCCCAATGGTGGAACTGGTTCCAATATTTAATGTGCCACTTAATGTTCCCTGAGCGTCAAATAAATGCTCAATTTGAGACGTACGTTCAATTAACTCCACGGCTTTAGGAAATAGATGAAGCCCATTTTTATTCAATACTAATTTCTTTCCCACGCGATCAAAGAGCGGTTTTCCTAATTGAGCTTCTAACTCTTTAAGAGCCAGAGTTGCTGCAGGTTGAGACAAAAAAATAGCTTCTGAACCTTTGGTAATATTTTCCCATTTTGCTACTGAGATAAAAAGGTTAAGCTGTTTTAATGTAATGCGCATTATCCAAAACGTTGCCAACTGTGATTTTTATAATCATACAACTTGCAAGATTTAAAAATATGAAATAACTCAGACCAGCGCAAATGATACTCATGAATAAAATCACCGTAGTAAGGCTTAACACTTTCATACGCCGCGTTTAATCGATAAAAAGGAATGCGGATATCGACATGATGAGGAGTGTGGGTGAGAATGTGATGAATGAGAAAATTATCTATAAGCCAATGGGTACGTATCACTGTGGTGCAAAAAATAGCACCGACGGTGTGGCTCCATTCTGCGCGTTCGTCAAAAAATGGAATTTCTGGATGGGTATGATGAAGATATATCACGAGGGAAATAACATAATTAAACACGATAAAGGGTAAAATTAAGCCGCAAAATACCCCCCACAGACCACTATTGGCATAAGCAAAAAAACCAAGTATTAAGGCAAAACCAAGCACAATGCCTTTGCCAATGCGAATAGCACGTTTTTTCTTGGGTGATTCATCGGGCATGAAAAATGCCATTTTTTGCCACCATACTTTAATAATGTAATGGATTCCACATCCCCAAAAACTGCGTTCGGAACGATATAAAAACTTTTTCATTGGAGATAGTTGCTGATATTCATCTTTGGTTAGGGGGCGCCAAATCCAATCAATTGGTGTATAAGACGTGAAACCATGATGGATGCGATTGTGGCCAAAGCACCACAGACGATAACTATTCAATGCGGGTAGCATATAAAGGGTGCCCATAATTTCAGCCGTCCATTTATTTTTAAATAAAGAACCATGAGCTGCATCGTGCGCTAAAACAAACATACTGGAAGCTGAAACTCCCGCTAAGAAGCCAAAAATTAATTTGCCAATAATGCTGCTGGCTGAAAAAACGCCATATATAAACAGCAAATATAAGGCGAGGTCGAGTGTGCACCAAAATAATACAGTTCCGGTGGAACGCTGATAGGCTTTAGGGGTAATTTTGCGCCTAAATTCTGAAAGATCTTTGGGAGTTAATTTTGTGTAGTTCGTATTCATAATGGTGAATTTTATACTGAATAAGCATAAAAATGCTATACTCTTCGCGCTTGAATTTTTTTATGAGGTTTGGGGAGATTAAAAAGTGAAAAAAATACGTTCAATAGGAATCCTGTTATACCTATTTATCGTGACAATATGTGTTGCTGGATCGTCTGTGGTTCAATCCCGTCGGGGACCCTCAAAAATGACTCGTCAATGGGTTGATCGTAGGCTTCAGAAATGGTCGCAATATTCGCTCAATAAAGCTCAGGTAAACATGCAGGTTCATTGGGAGTCCAAAATTCATATAGAGCCAGGCAAAACTTATATTGTAATGTGCAATCATACGAGTTACTTCGATATTCCTATTAGCATAGTTGCTTTGTCAGGTTGGAGTCTGCGTATGTTAGCGAAAAAAGAATTATTTGATGTTCCTGTGTTTGGAAAAGGCATGTTTTTGGCGGATTTTCCTATGATTGATCGAAAAAATCGACGCGAGAGTTTAAAAAATTTAGAACGAGCACAACAATTAATGCGAGAGGGTATTGTTATGTGGGTTGCTCCTGAAGGGACTCGTTCAACAACCGGAGAGCTAGGTGAGTTTAAACGAGGAGGTTTTTTGATGGCTATTCAATCCAAGGCAATGATTATTCCTATGGGCATTCAGGGAGCTCAAAAAGTATGGCCTCCTCATGCATTCAAATTGAATTTGGGCGAAAAAGTAGATGTTTTCATAGGGGAACCTATCGATGCATCTGAATATACACTGAAGCAAAAGGATGTTTTGTTAGAGCGTGTGCGAAATGCTATTGCGAAGTTGTCTGGAAGTGCTATTTCTTCTTAGCGGTTAACACAATAATTTCTAATTTTTCTTCTATAATCAGTTGATGTTTAAGTAATAGCGTTAAAAACTTAATACAATAGAATAAGCCATATACTTTATATTTATTAATCGAGCTATTCTTTAATTCTGCTGTGAACCAACCTGCATTATATAAGAAACGCCAGGCTTCACTCGCTGATTTTACGTTTATTTGGGCGTGAATTGTTTTGTATTTTAATATTTCAAAATCATTTTTTTCTAATTCAGAGATAAGTTCATTGGTGTTTTGGGGCATGAAGTTGAGATATTTTTGCCGTACGGCCTCAATATCAGTTTTAAAAATACGTTGAGTTAAGCTACCCCAATATTTTTTACATAATTCCTGAATATAGGCAAATGAATGAGCTGAATTGGTGCAGATAGAAATTAGCCCATCTTTTTTGACAACGTGGGTTGCTTGTTGAATTAACTGTTTATAATCTAAGAAAGCAAAAATAAAATGAAAGTTGAGTAGATCCGCAATGGGTTCTGCAAAGTGTTGCTGTAAATTATCAGCAGAGTCGCAAATGCCGATTAAATCAGGTAATTTTGATTGTGCAATTTTTAACATTTCAGAAGAAGGTTCCAATCCATACATTTTGCTAAAATGATAAGATTGAGATAGTTCTAATAATGCATTACCTGTCCCACATCCCACATCAACTACGGTGCCGCTGAATACTGACGGTTCAACTTTGCCCGATTGGAGTATCGTGCTAAGTTGTTCTAATATAATGTTTCTCGTTTGTGAGTAAATGTTATATTTATCAGCGTCATACTGAGTATAGACGGCTTTATCTTCATAACTATTAGTGAATTGAGTTTTCTTATTATTTAACATCATAATCATTACTTAATTTTTTTACTCGTGTTAGCTTTTTATTTGCCTGATATCCGCCGCCTAACACTTGGTATACATTGACCAAATTATTCATTTGTTGCATTTTTGTACTATTCATTATTAGCCGGGATTCATTGAGGCTTAATACACTAAACAATGTATCAGCGTAACTTATTGCGCCATTATCATACTGACTTTGGGTCATTTTATATAAATACTGTGATTTTTTAAATGCATTTTGTTGTTGTTCAAAAGATTGTTTTAAACTAGATTGTTGCGATAAAGCATTATCGACTTGTTCGAATGCCTGCTTTACAGTGCCTATGTAGTTATAGTAAGCAGTGTAATAGCCTCCTTTAGCTTTATCAATATCGGCATAGAGACTTAAATTGAGTATTGGCATGCCGGCTTCCAGTTGGGCTGCCCACAGATTGCCGTTAAAGACGGCCTCTAAGGCAAAAGAAACTTGGCTTGCAGCACCCGTTAAACTAATGGTTGGAAAAAACGCAGATTTGACGAGGCCTATATTGGCATTGTTAATTTTAAGTTGATACTCAGCCATAGCAACATCAGGGCGATTTTCTAAAACTTTTGATGGAAGATTTGCTGGAATAATTGTATTTTGATTTATTTCAGCAAATTTTTTCCCTGTGGTAATGCTGCCTGGATTATGATTAGTTAAAGTTCGTAGAGCATTTGAAACCATGACAATATTGTGTTGTGTTAGAGGTATTTGTGCTTTTAAATGATCAATATTTTCTTCTAATTCAGCAACATTGATACTGGAGACGCTGCCTTGTTGATATTGAATATCCGTGTAATTTTTCAAGGCTTGCATGTCGGATAGAATTTGTTTTTGTAAAACCAGTTGTTCTTTAAATCCTAATAGAGAAAAATAACTGGCGGCGACTTGGCTGATGACACCGAGTCGAACAGCATTAAACGCTTGCTTTTGAGCTTCCCATGATAATTGGGCTATTTCAGTCTGTTTCATCTGGGAGAATACATTCAGAGTATAATCTGGCATAAATCCTACGTCATAGCCATGGTATCCTTGAGGATTGTTCAATAAATTCAAAGTGTGACTGGGTGTGGTTAAGGAGGAGCTTGTGACAACCCCTGCGACTCCAGCACCTCCTCCATAAAGTGAAGGTATCCAACCCATTTTCACGCTTTGAAACGCGGCTTTTGATTCCAATAAATTTCCCATCGCAGCTTGAAGATCATTATTATTAGCAAGTGCTTCATTCATTAATTGGTTTAATTGAGGATCATTAAATTTTTCCCACCAAGCAAGTTGTGTTATATCTTCCTGGGTATAGTGAATCGAGTCTCCGTGGGAGTTCCAGACGGTAGGTTTTTCTATAGAAGGAGAATGATATTCTGGTCCGATACTACAGCTGCTTAATGCACTAACTAATATCAAGAAAGAGAATTTACGCATTATGTCTTGTATCCACAGAAACTTCGCAGCTTGCACCTACACGCAAAGGAAAATTTTTATCATCTTCTATTTTTATCATGACGGGAAAGCGTTGGGTCACTTTTACCCAGTTGCCAGTAGCATTTTCAGGCGGAAGCAATGAAAAGGTGTCGCCGCTTGCAAAGCTGATACTTTGCACAATACCTTTGTAGCGATGGCTGCCATACATATCCAATGTTATCTCGACAGGTTGTCCTGGTTTCATACGTTCCAACTGAGTTTCTTTAAAATTTGCATCAATCCACCATGTGTGGGTGTCTACTAAACCAAACATTTTTTGGCCTTGTACCACTAATTCGCCTGTTTGTAAATTTAAGTCAGAAATATAGCCATCGACGGGAGCATGTATTTTGGTATAGCCAATGTCATTTTGAGCATTGTTAATGGCAATGTTTGCCATACCGATTTGGGTGATTGCGGCTTGATGTTGGACATTTGCTTGAAGCAGTGTGGTTTGAGCCTGTTTAAGCGCCTCTTTTGCCTGTGTACTGTCATTGACATAATTCTGCATGTCTTGTTTTGAGCCCGATTTTTGGAGATATAAATTTGTATACCGAACAGCCATGGCATGGGTGAAATTATACTCAGATTGAGCTCTTGCTACATTGGTTTTGGCTAATACAATTTGTTTTTTTGCAATGGATGCTTGTTGTGTTGCTAGAGATAAATCTTTTTGCGCTTTGGCTAATTGCAAATTGTAGTCTACAGGGTCAATGGAAATGAGCAAATCTCCTTTATGAACCCATTGGTTGTTTTTTACATAAACGGTTTGAATGGAACCACTGACTTTAGGGGCAATATTGACTAAATGCGCATTCACGTAAGCGTCATCTGTATTCGGATATACTTCATTTTTCCAACGATAATGACCGATAAGTACTAAAAAAAGTAATGTAAGGATTATTCCAAGGACCAGATGTTTATGTTCTTTTAATTTATTCACACCGTTTTCACCTATTCTAAAGATACAGAAATATTATCAGAGGGTTTAGGAGCTTTTACTAAAAAGACGATCCAAGATAATAAAAGCATACTTATACCACATATATAAAATAAATCGAGAAATCCAATCAAATAACTTTGTTTAAGAATAAGATCCTGTGCCAGCATTGCTTTGATTGTTTGAGGCAATAGGCCTAATTTCTGTTCCCATACCTGATATCCTCTTGCATAAGGTGATACATGCGCAACTAAATCATGAAAGCTGGTTTGTTGACTATGAGCGATGATATAGGCGGCAAAAGAAGCTGCAAGAGAGTTGGCAAGAAGGCGCAGCAGATTAAAAAAACCAGAAGCATCATTTTGTAAATGTTTGGGCAGTTTAAAAAATAATACGGCCATCATCGGAATAAAAAGTCCTATAATGCCGACGCCTTCTAAAATCCCAATGCCTATAATGAATTCTGTGTTAATAGACTGATTCAGAGTCGATGCGCCTAAGCTAAAAATAGCGAGTAAAATAACACTGAAAAAAGCGATAACTCTGACGTCAATTTTTTTACTTAATTTAAGAATTAGAGGGGCTGCCAGCATGGCTGATATGCCTAGCGGAGTGGTGAGATAAGCCGCGATATTTACAGGATAGCCATAAACAGTTTGTAACATGGTTGGAATGTAGGCAATCACGGACACAAAGAGAAAAGTCATGACAAAAGTAATCATACTAATGAGCATAAAATTTTTCTGAGTAAATAACTCAAAATTGATGACGGATTTTCCTAAAAAGCCACGCCATATGAAAAAAGTCATGAATAACAAACTGATTGAAAAAATCATAACTATTGAGCTTGAGTCAAACCAATTATGCTCCCCGCCTTTTTCAAGAAAATACTCAAGAAAGCCTAAGCCTAATGCCATAAAGATAAAACTAAGATAATCTATCTTGAATATTTCAGTTTTTTGGTTTGATAAAAATAGGCTAATAATACATAAACTAATGATGCAAAGAGGAATATTAGAAAAAAAGCACCAACGCCAACTTAAATAGGCAGTGAGTAGTCCTCCTAATACCGGGCCTAATATAGGTCCGACGACGACACAGCAGCTATAAACCAACATAACTTTGGGCTTTTCTTCTTCATCGAAATTTTGATCAAGATAGCTTTGTGCAATGGGGGTGAAAAAAGCACCACCTATTCCCTGGACAATACGGAATAAAATGATTTGCGCTAAGGTGGTGGCTAATCCACATAGCATAGAGGCTGTACCAAAAAGGATTGTTGCGAAGATGACTACCCGCTTTATGCCATATTTTCTAACACACATACCTGTGATAGGAGTAAATATAACCACCATAATAATATAGGAGGTCGTAATGGCGGCTATTTGTTCAATATTGGCGCCCACGGCACCCATAATTTGCGGTAAAGCAACAGCAATGATACTTAAATCAATCATTTCCGTTAGGGCGAGCAACATTAAAGCGTAAGCGACAAAGGTTTTTTGTTTTAGCCATAAATTTTGAGACATCCTGCAATTCTGACGAAGAATGCCAAAAAGTCAAGGTTTGAGCATTGCTCAATGAAATATTTGTAAATATAATTCGCCGTTATGCCACTAAAAAGTTTATTTCAAAAAAAATTTATTCTGCCTGTCGTAATATTAAGCATTATCAGCAGTTGTGCTCTTTATGGGCCTACTTATAAAAAACCTGACACTCAGAATCCTATAGCTTGGGATAGTCGAGACAATCTTTCCGATTCGAGTAAAGAAAATTTACCTATGTTAGCCTGGTGGCAAAGATTTAATGCTCCGTCGTTATCGCAGTTAATTACCAAAGCGTTAAAGGCAAATAACAATATACAGATGGCGGTTGGACAAGTAGAGGCGGCGCAAGGACAGCTAGAACAAGTTGAATTTGCATGGGTGCCAACGACAGATTTTTTACTTAGCTATGGATCTAAAAATACCCCATTGGCGGATGCTGGATATAATATTGGGTTTGTACCCAGTTTTTCATTAAATATATTTCAATGGATTCGTTCCAGGGAATATGCTAAAGCATCTTTGGCAGCTGCAGAGGCAGCCAAAGATGCGGTGAAATTGACCATCATTGGCCAAACGGCTGGTGGATATTTTAGTTATTTAGGACAGTCATATTTGCTCGAATTACAAAAGCAATTAGTGCGTGATTCTAAACAGTTATTAGATTTAAGTCAGATTCAATATGAGAAAGGATTAATTTCTCTATATACTCTGCAGGAATATGAGCAACAATATGATTCTGCCAATGCACAAATTCCTATTTTGGAAAACAATGTTGTCGCTTCGAGTAATGCGCTTAGATTGTTGTTTAATGAAAATCCAGGAAGAATTAACGCAAATCCTTTATTGTTTATGAAATTAGACAGTCAAGGAGTGATTCCCACTAATTTACCTTCGACTGTCTTAAAAAATAGACCTGATGTACAACAGGCAGAACAACAACTGATTGCAGCTAATGCAAGTGTGGGTGTTGCTACATCAACATTTTTTCCTACCATTTCATTAACGGGAACGCTTGGAAAGGCATCGAATCAATTGGGAAATGTGATTTCTTCAGGCAGTTCTTATTGGAACCATCAATCTTCTATTGCTTTTCCTATGTTAGATGTTCCAGCATTTGGGCAAATTAAACAAGCGAAAGGACAGTATTACGCGGCTTATTATAATTACATAGAAACGGTACGAAAGACATTTGAAGAAGTCGATACGGATTTATCTGCTCATGAACGCTATTGGGTAAGTTATCAAGCCCAAATGAAAAATGATTCTAGTGCCAAAAAGGCTTATAGCTTAGCTAAAATGAGCTATGAAAAAGGCTTATACAGTTACCCAACACTATTAATTAATAAAATAAATTGGGATAATGCTCAGATTAATTTGGCTAAATCAAAATTAGCGCAACTGAATACGATTGTACAATTATATCAAGATTTGGGCGGGGGTTATGCGGTAAACCCATGAAGAAGTTTATTATTTGTTTTACAGCTTTATTTTTTTTGGCGAACTGTTCACAAGAAAAAAACGATTCTCATCCTTTTTTGCATGTTGATGCTCAGACTATGGTGGCGCAGGATATTCCTTACGTGCTGAATTACCCTGCGATGGTACAGGGTATTGTCGATTATCCCGTTATTCCACGGATCAGTGGTGTATTGTATAAACAGCTTTATAAAGAAGGGACTTTTGTAAAAAAAGGACAACCCTTATACAAAATTGACCCGCGGCCTTTTGAATGGGATTTGAAAGCGTATGAAGGTCAATTGATTAAAGATAAAGCAGCAGAGGCAAACTACCAACGTATTTATCATCGCTATAAAGAATTATATCCATACAAAGCCGTCGCAGAGCAAGATGTGGAAAATGCGCGTATTCAATATGAAGCGGCGGTGGGTAACGTCAAAACGGATGAGGCAAATATTGAACAGACAAAACTTAACTTACGTTACTGTTTAGTACGCTCGCCTGCGGATGGGTTTATTGGTGAGCGTTTGGTGACCCCGGGTACAATGGTCACCGCTTTTCAAACGCAATTAAACAATATCAATTCGGTGAATGATATGTATTTATTGTTTTCAATGCCTGAAGAACAACGTCTTATGATTGAAGAGGGTACGTTAAATAAGATTCTTTCTATTCCTAAAAATAATACTTTTCGAGTTGATATTGAATTAGCGAATGGAAAAATTATCAACAATGTTGGCTATGTTGAATTTGCCGATACGCGTATTGCGCAAAGTAACGGCTCCTGGAATTTACGTGCGTATGTAGATAATTTGTCTTTAAAAAATAAACTTTTATCGGGACAATATGTGACCGTTTATCTCAATGGTATTCGTTTTTTGCATGTATTTAGCTTGCCACAAGAAGCTATTTTGCATGATGATAGAGGCGCATTTATCTACTTAGTTCGTAACAAAGTCGCATCTAAGCATTATATTAAGACAGGCAAAATGCTTCCTAAAGGACAATGGATGATCACTGAGGGATTAAAAAATGGCGATATTGTGGTGACGGCGGGAAGTATCAGGATTGAAGATAACGAGTCTGTGACCATTGATCACCTTCAAAAGGCGCCCAACTCATGACATTCTGTCGTTATTTTATTGTTCGTCCAGTCTTATCTACGGTTATTTCTTTAGTGATTCTTCTTGCTGGAATAACCGCCATTATCTATTCACCTGTCGAGCAATATCCTAATATTGTGCCTCCGTGCATCTCTGTGTCTGCCTCTTTTCCTGGTGCTAGCAGTTCGGCTATTGCCAACGCGATTGCTGCCCCTATTGAAGACCAAATGTCAGGGGTAGAAAACATGATTTATATGCAATCCTCTTCTGCCAATGGAAGCAGTACTTATACTTTAAATATTTATTTTGAAGTTGGAACCGATCTGCAAGCGGTTGAAGCGGATGTTTTAAATCGAATCAACAATGCGATGCCTCAATTACCAACACAAGTACAACAGCAGGGCGTTATTGTGCGCATGACGAATCCAGATTTGTTTCTGGCCATTCCGTTTTATTCTAAAACAGGTTATCCAGATGCGTTGTATATTAGCAATTATGTGCAACGTTATATTTATCCCCTAATTGAACAAGTACCTGGTGTCGGAATTGTCGGTCTTCATGGGCAACGGGCTTATGCGATGCGCGCTATTTTAGACAGCAATAAGATGAATTATTATCAAGTGAGTACGCGGGATATTGCGACTGCGCTCCAAGATCAAAATGCCCAATATGCTATTGGTATGAATGCAATGGAACCCATGCAAGGTAAAGAAAAATTTAATTTTTTAATCAATCCGCCCGGATATTATAAAACCGTTTCTCAGTTTCAAGATGTAGTGATTCGTGCAACACAAAACGGTGTGCAAGTGGTGAGACTTAAAGATATTGCAAAAGTAAAATTAGATGCTCAATCGTATTCTACCTATGCTTTTTCTGTACTACGAGATAAAAAAACCAACGTACCATATATTCAACAGAATACATCGTTACTTGTTTTTCTTTCTCCCAGTGCTAATCAACTGGCTGTCAAAAAAAATATTGATACGGTGTTAAAAGAGGCAGCAAAACATATGCCCAAAGGCATAGAATATTATT
This sequence comes from Pseudomonadota bacterium, assembly GCA_021848965.1. Classification (GTDB taxonomy): domain Bacteria; phylum Pseudomonadota; class Gammaproteobacteria; order Legionellales; family Legionellaceae; genus CABHON01. The sequence continues at coordinate 7,501 of JAJZTL010000011.1, read as the reverse complement.
ATCACTATGATTCATCAGAATTTGTTTTATTATCTATTGAATCAGAGGTCTACACGTTATTAACGGCTTTTGTTCTTGTGTTCATCATTATCTTACTATTTATTCAGAAAATTCGGAGCACACTTATTCCGCTTCTTGCTATTCCTGTTTCGATTATTGGTACTTTTGCCATTACGTATGTATTTGGATTTAGTATTAATACGATGACCCTATTCGGTATGGTATTAGCGATTGGCATTGTGGTGGATGATGCGATTGTGGTGGTGGAATGTGTTGAAAGAGTCATGGAGGAAAAAGGCTGTGATGCGAGAACCGCCGCTATTGCTGCCATGGAGGAAGTGGCGGCCCCAATTATTGCGATTGTCTTAGTGTTAAATGCGGTCTTTGTGCCTGTCGCCTTTTTGGGTGGTTTTTCAGGAACATTAATGAAGCAATTTGCGGTAACCATTGCAATTTCTACGGTGTTTTCGGGTATTGTGGCACTGACTTTAACGCCTACTTTATGTGCGCTTTTTCTCAATCATTCGAGTTCAGCCAAACCTTCATGGAGGCTGTTCACTCAATTTAATGCAGGTTTCGATTGGATAAAACAAAAATATCTTGCGGGAGTGACATGGGGAATGCATCATGCGCGACTAATGATATTGTTTTGGGGAATAATGGTTGCTTGTGTCATACTGTTATTTGTTAAGATTCCGACTTCCTTAATTCCTCTCGAAGATATGGGGTATTTTTATAACGAGTTGCATGTGACTTCTGCAGGCGCAATGAAGTATACGTTAACAGAAACCAAAAAAATTGCGCTTGAGATGATGAAATTGCCATATATTGAACGTTTAGTGATATTAGGCGGAAGAGATATTGCGGATAATAATACAACTAAAACGAATACCGCATCTATTAGTACTATTTTGAAACCGTATTCTGAGCGTACAAGTACTCAAGGTGTAAATGCTGCAATTGCAGCTACTACTCATATTAATGAGAACAACAAAAATGTTACGGGCCTTGCTTTTAATCAGCCACCTATTCGTGGAATGAGTTCCACTGGAGGGGTGACTTTTTATCTAGAGGCACGACAACCAACAACCGTCGATCAAATCTATAAAGATTCAGTAAAATTGGTGGATTTTTTAGAAAAAAACTACAGCGCCGTAGCGAGTGCTCAGCAATTTTATAATGTTAAAACACCTCAATTATATGTAAATTTAGATGCTCAAAAGGCTTATCTATACGGGGTAAAATATATTGATGTGTATAATATGTTACAATCCGTTTTTGGTAACTATTATGTCAATTACTTCAGTAAATGGAATGATTTGTATTGGGTTATTTTACAGGGGGAGTATCGCTTCAGAAATATGCCCGAAAAACTAAATACGGTATATATAAAATCCAATTCCGGTGCTATGGTTCCCGTGGGAAGTCTTGCGTCTATTGTGTTCAAAAATGGTCCTGAAGTGGTGACGCGGCTCAATGATTATATGGCGAGTCAAATTGTAGTCAATCCAAATGTTGCAGGAGGGTATACGCAAGGAGATATCATGGAAATCATTAGTGATGCTGTCCCCAAAGTGTTAGGGAAACGTTATGCGATTCAGTGGTTTGGTCCGGCGTATCAACAAAATCTTGCGGGTAATCAGTCTTTAATCGCTGCTGTATTGGGCTTGCTGATGGTGTTTTTAATTTTAGCTGGATTATATGAGTTATGGACGTTGCCCACTGTTGTCATTTTAGCTCTTCCTTGCGCATTATTGGGTGCCTCAATAGCGTTATTGCTTTGTCAAAAACCTAATGATATTTATTTTCAGATAAGCTTATTAACCTTAATTGGTTTGTCTGCGAAGAATGTTATTCTTATTTTGGAATTTGCCCTAGATAAAGCACGTGCAGACAAAATTTCATTTTATGAAGCGGCAATATTTGCGGCTAAAGTTCGTTTTAGACCTATTGTAATGACCTCATTAGCGTTTATTTTTGGTAGTGTTTCTTTGGTCATTGCCACAGGTGCGGGTGCTAATGCACAACATTCTGTAGGTACTGGAATTATTGGGGGAATGCTGGGTTCGACTTGCCTGGCTACGCTGTTTGTTCCCACGTTTTTTGTTTTAGTGATGAAGCGTCGGGATTGAATTTTATAAATATTTTTTCTTGACATTTGATAAATAATGCGTATAATTTTTATTGCGAGGTTGGACTTGCTACGTGTCAATCCACTGGGTCTGTTGAGACACGTCGACGGACCCTTTCTATTTCTACAATAAATTTCTTCAAGAACTTTTGTGTCTTTTGATTCAGAAAACTTCTTAAAAACACTCACAACGCGTCCTGGTGTTTACCAAATGGAAAATACCGAGGGAGAAGTACTTTACGTTGGAAAAGCTTCTAATCTTAAAAACCGTGTGAGCAGTTATTTTGTTCAACGTTCTACCAGTGTTAAAACAAAATCATTGGTACAAAAAATCGCTCATATCAATGTCACGGTAACGGCGAACGAAACAGAAGCCTTACTGTTAGAGAGCCATTTAATCAAAAAGCTTAAACCTAAATACAACATTTTATTACGTGATGATAAAAGCTATCCTTATCTTTTTATTTCGACAGAAGAAAAATTTCCTCGAGTTGAAATATACAGAGGTAAAAAACATAGTAAAAAAGGACATTTTTTTGGGCCTTATCCCAGCGCTTTGGCAGTCAAAGAAACACTCAATACACTGCAAAAAATTTTTAAAATTCGTTCATGCAGTCTGGTATTTTTTAGTCATCGAACAAGGCCTTGTTTGCAATATCAAATTAAACGTTGCTCAGCGCCGTGTGTAGGATTAATTGAGCAAGAGGAGTATAAGAAAGTAATTGATAACGTCATTCAGTTTTTAAATGGCAATGATCAAGAGTTGATTCTGGATTTGGAAAAAAATATGGAAGCAGCAAGCAGCCATTTACAGTTTGAAAAAGCCGCCTATTACCGAGATCAAATTATTCATCTTCAACATGTGCGAACGAAGAAAAATGTTCAATCCAAAGCAGGGGATATGGATATTTTAGCCGTTTCATTTCAGCACGGATTTGCATGTGTACATAAAATGGTTATTCGTGGGGGAGAAGTACAAGGAGGATTTAACTTTTTTCCCTCTATGCCTAATAATGAAGATGAAATATCGGACATAGAGTCAGAAATCTTGGAAGCCTTTATTACTCAATACTATTGTACGACTGAACATCAAAGTGATATTCCTCCCTTATTGGTTCTTTCTCATACACTATCGAATCCAACGATGTTTAGAGAGGTTTTAAGCCAGTTGCGTGGTAAGAAATTTACTTTATCTTTTCAGGCGCGAGGAGTGCGTGCAGAATGGTTTAAGTTAGCCATACAAAACAGTCAGATTGCGTTACAAACTCGTTTAGGTTCTCAAAGTACAATGAGACAACGTTTTAAAGCATTACAAGTCGCATTAGGTTTGCCAAATCCGCCACATTATTTAGAATGTTTTGATATTAGTCACACCAGTGGGGAAGCAACCATGGCTTCTTGTGTTGTCTTTGATTCTGACGGTCCGAACAAGACACACTATCGTCACTTTGCGATAAATGATATTCAACCGGGTGATGATTATGCGGCAATGCGACAAGCACTTTTTCGTCGCTATAGTCGTCTTAAAAAAGACAATGCTGTACTTCCAGATATTTTATTTATTGATGGTGGAAAAGGACAAGTAAAGCAAGCATTAGATGTACTGAATGAACTCAACATAACAGAGGTTCGTTGTATTGGTGTAGCAAAAGGTCCTGGACGTAAAGCGGGATTGGAAACACTTATTTTAATGGATAGAGATAATGAGTCTCTCAAATTAGAACCTGATTCACCTGCATTACATTTAATCCAACACATTCGTGATGAAGCCCACCGATTTGCTGTATTAGGACACACACATAAGCGAGATAAAAAACGAACAGAATCGATTTTAGAATCCATTGAAGGTATTGGAAGTAAACGCCGTCAAGCACTCTACCGTCATTTTGGTGGGCTTCAAGAAGTGAAAAAAGCGAGTGTTGAAGCAATTGCAAGTCTACCAGGGATTAGCAAGGCTTTGGCTGAGAAGATTTATCAGGCATTGCATTAGATATTCAGTCAAAAATCCCCTGCAAAGTGGGGAAGGGGGGATTTTTTTGTTAAACAGTCTGTGGCTGCCCTGGTAAACGAGGTTTAGGTGCTTTGCTAATAGTAAGTTCGGCTTCTTCAGGCTTTTCTAGTCCTTTTTCTCTGACAACTATGTTTTCTATGTAATTATCCAGATCCTTTCCTGTTTTTGCATCCATTTGTTTGATTTCCGTTTCTGTTTGGCGGAAGAAAGTGAATCCTTCTTTCTGACAGGCTTTTTTCAGTTCTTCACCAATAAGACCAAGAGAAGGATCGTTGTCCGGAGTTATCAATATAAAGACATGTTTGGCGCTAGGTTTTTGTTCTGCTTTACAATAATTTACAATAGCTTCTGCAACTTCTTTATCTGTTGGCGCATTGAGATCTGTGGGATCTTTTGTGACGCGAATAGTGGTTGTATTACCTTTTTTTTCTGTCTCAAATATTTTTTTTAGTGAAGGGGTTGAACTTCGTGCGCTACCGTCATTTCGAGGTGATTGCAACAAGCTAACAGAAATTTTTCCATCTTTACCAATATCTGCATACATTTTTGAATTTTGTTGCTGAAGAGCTAAATTGAGATTTATAAGAGTAAGCGCTGCAGAATATTGTTTATATAATGCAGATGAAGTATTTCTTTCGGCTTTTTGAGCATCTTCTGCGAGCTGTTTTAACGCTTCTAAGTCCTTCTTAGTGAGGTGTGATTTATGTTGAAATGTATGTTCATCCTCAAACAACTTTTGCAGCTCATCTAATGTCATAACAAAACCCTAAAAAATAATTATAAATTGTTTTAAAGTATATATTAAAAATGTTAACATAAAATGAATATATATTGAAAACCCGAACGAGCACCTAAAATGACTGAAGAGCAAGAAATTATTATCGGCGATTTGTATGTAAGGCTCCATGATATTACGACTAAAGAGTATAATTTAGCCAGAGCTTTTGAACTTATTGTACATACGTCTCGGATTGATTCAGAGGTATTACCAGCGCTTCTTGAAATGATACAGACGAAAGTTGATCAATGTCATGAAGATCGTATAAAAATTAGCAATGAAATAGATGAACGTCTTAAAGAAGATGAGCAGGAAGATGATGATGAAGAAGATAACGAAGACAATGATGAAGAAATGGAAAATGAGAATAATGAAGACTATAATAAAGAACATAATGATGAAGAAAGCGAGAAAGACTAAATGAGTAAAGAAAGTGATCACGATCACTATATAGAAAAACTGAAAAAACTGCAGAGACAGGTTAAGAAAGGTTCGCTAAAAACAACCTTTTTTGAGAGGGCGCGAATGGCTTCGTTAGCCTATGATGCAGGTAGTAAAGGTGCTGAAGACGTGTATTGGAAAAAAAAGGGAGCGCTGGGAAGAATGTCGTTTGACATGAAGTATACTGCAGCAAAAGTCAGCGAAGCTATGGGAGGGGGGTATCTAGGTGCGGCTGCTGGTTCGGTAGCTGCGGTGGCTCGACTCGCTCTTGGGTTTACCATGGTGCCTGGAATTGCTAATCGAGCTATGCGTATCGCTTCAGGTATTGTTGGAATATTTTATGAAAGAAACGTAAATGCAGAAAAAATGGCTAATCAATACAAAAACTCAGCTACGGCTAAAAAACTAATGGATCGTATGGATTCCAAGGAAGCAGATAAGGTTACTAGAGGCTTCATGTGAGTTTTCAGTTTGTATCTGTTCAGCTGTGCTGAACAGATACTTCAGTTTTTTCTAGGAAAGAGTATATATTAATCTCGAAAGTTGTTGAATTGCAAAGGAATGCCTAAATCAGCTTCTTTTAGCTTTTGAATAACTTCTTGTAAATCATCACGTTTTTTACCGGTAACGCGTACTTGCTCACCTTGAATGGAGCTTTGTACTTTAGTACTGATTTCTTTAATAGCTTTGGTTATTTTCTTTGCATTATCTTTATCAATACCTTGACATAAAGTTGCTTTTTGCCGTGCTTCACTAAGATTTTTTTCAATCTCTTCCCACTTAACACTACGTACATCTAAATGACGTTTAGCAAGTTTAGAATAAAGAATTTCTTGCATTTGTTTAACTTGAAAGTCATTAGCAGCAGATAATGCAATATGTTCTTTTTCTAAAACATATTTAGCTTTGCTATCTTTAAAGTCAAAACGGCTATCAATCTCGCGATTGGCCTGATCTACTGCATTACTTAATTCATGTAAATCAATTTCAGAAACTATATCAAAAGAAGGCATATTTTCTCCTAGGAGTTATTATTCTTCATGGTTAAAAGATTCTTTGCGTCGTGCTATTCCAAGCTTCGCTTTTAAGCGATCTACCGTTGATAAAGGCGTATTGTAACTTTCTGAGTTATAATTTTTTTCTGGTTGATGATGTTGATAAGATCTTTCGTTGCCAGAAGAATGATAAAAATTAGCATCATGGTGTCGCGGTGCATAACGACGCTTTACTTTAATCGTCGCTGCAGAGGGCTGCTCATCCAATTCGTGATGATAAACAGATTTTTGTTCTCGAGGAGAATGCTCATGATATGGATTATAGTTTCCATTTCCATGATGAGGTGAAGAAAAACGACGTTTTTGCCCACTTGGACGAAAGTTACGTTCACCACTTGTTCTCGTTGAAGGTGATTTTCGATGAGAACGCATTGTTTTCTCAATGGTTTTCTTGATGCGCAGCACAGCTAATTTGGCTTCTTCTTCTGAAACAGTCTCAATTTCTTCGCCATTTAAATCAATACGTTTATCACGCATTTTCACGCAGGTCAGATATTCCATACGACGTGTAAAAACAACCAAGGCTTTACGTAATTTAGCTTTAGAAAAAGGTAATCCCTCATGTTGTTCTGCATAAGCAAGAATATCTTGTAAAATGCCTACTTTTAATGGGCGAATAGCTCCTTCAACATTGAAGGCTTTAGGAAAAGTATTAGATAACCATGATAAAACATGTCGCACAGCTTCTCTGGATTTTTCTCGCTGAACATTGTTAACCATTAGCGTGGTAGGATGTAATTCTTTGCTTTTTTTATTATCCTTATGTTTTTTACTAAATTTCATAATACACCTTATAAAAACGACACATGAGCTTCCTTTATTCACATTCTTCAGTCGTTTAACACCTTGAGAAGAAACCCTTACCGTCCAGGCGAGGGAAATGCTTGATTGAGGCTATATTCACCCAACCTGACTACGTTACTCTATCTTTTTTTCAAAATCAAGAGTTTTTTCCATTTCCAGGGCTAACGCGTCTAAATTCTTGTAAAATAAAGGCCTTTAGCACATAAAACATTAAAATTTTTGTTCAAATTGCCAATGAAATCGCTAAACGTAGGGGTAGGTCTTGTGCCTACCCGCCAATA
>JAJZTL010000097.1 GCA_021848965.1 Pseudomonadota bacterium | reverse complement strand
AGAACCTGCAGTAAACCATTTTGAAGCATCCTATAGCAATCAATGTTGGCAATTAGATATTACCCCATCAGAATTGCATCGATTACCTTCTCAAAATCCCAATGATCCAAGACGAGTGATGGCGTACTCAGTCATAGATGACAAAAGTGGATTGGTTTATTCACGCTATTACCTTGCTGAAGGGGAAGATACACTTACAGCGCTAGATTTTCTCTACCATGCTTTTTCAAAAATGACAGGGGATCAACCTGAACTCTATGGAATTCCTGATTTTATTTATACCGATAATGCCAGTTTTGTAAAAAGCAGGTTATTCATGCGTGTCATGAATAAGCTTGGCATACAGGTACTAACACACTTGCCCCGTGGTAAAGGTGGCAGAAAAACAACGGCTCGTGCTAAAGGTAAAGCAGAGCGGTTGCATCGTTCGATCAAATCAATGGTCGAACCCTGTTACCAATTTGAACTACCAAGAGATTTGGAGCATGGAAACAGTTATCTAAGGCAATTTGCGACTGAGATTGCTAACAGAAAACATCGCTCACAAAATTTAACCCGATACCAGGTTTGGAAAACAAATCTGCCAATACATGCTGATTTAAGTATTTGTTCTTATGAGCAGTACAGCTTGTTACTCCGTGAGCCTGTTGAAAGACAAGTAAAAAGTGATGCAACGGTTCAGTTTAATAACATTCACTATCAGCTGTCGTCACAATTTGCAGGGGAGGAGGTGCTTTTATTGATATCGGGAGATCATGGGAGTATTCATGTTGAATACCGTGATGAAGAATATGGTCCATTTCTACCGGTTGAAGCAGCAACGCCCTTTGGGGAATATAATCACCATAAAAAGTCAGAAAAAGAACAGGCAGCAGACAATATTGTGGAGTTATCCAAACATATTTCACTGCGGTTGCCTGCCTTCGAAAATCAGACAGGCCACGTTCCACTAAATATTAATATGAATTTATTGCCTGGCTATGTCAAAAAATATAACTCATCACTGGAGGCTAAACTGGCTTTGGCACAACATCTTGGCAAGCCACTAAGTTTACTGACGGCCCAACAAAAACAATTCATTGATACTTTGACGCAACAATCTATGGAACACGATGTGTTAATTACTCAATTAAACGAATACATGGCATTAAAACTTGTCGCCAAAGAGGAATAATTATGATCTTAGATGCACTGGAAGAATATAGTCTTATCAAACCATTATCCGAAGCAGGTTTTTATGCGACTGACAAAATCAAGCGACTGCATGAAAAAATAAAGAATCTTGCTTTGAGTTATGGAAGTCTTATTGCCGTCAGTGGAACCGTGGGATCAGGAAAAACAACTTTTATAAATGAATTGATGCATGATTTGAAAAAAGAGGGGAAGTGTATTGTCAGTTATTCCTACAGCTCAGACCGAGAAGGAGTTAATGTCAAAACCTTGTTGACCGCACTATTAATTGATGTCAATAAATCGGATAAACCTTCACCTACTGGTTATGAAACGCGTGATCGGCACCTTGTAAAATTAATGGAAGACAATAACAAGCCCGTTGTTTTGTTCATAGATGAGGCACAAGACTTACACGGAAACACTCTATCTGCATTAAAAAAACTGTCTGAGATGGCCAAATTAAGCAGACAAACATTAACCATTATCCTGGCAGGGCAGCCAAAACTTAAGAATACCATTCGCTCAGCTAAAATGGAGGAGATTGGTTCACGAGCCTATGTTATCGATCTGGATGAACAAATCATTGGTAAAAAAGACAAGTACTTACAATGGGCAATTACCCAATGTCTTGCCAAGGATAAAAAATGGGGGGATGTGATTACTCAGGAAGCATTAACTCATCTAACCGAACACCTTATCACCCCGCTACAGATTATTTCCCATTTTAATCGAGCATTGGAAATTGGTTTTTCAGCAGGGGTTAAACCCATTAATAAAGAAGTGATTGATCAGGTTTTAAAACCGCTTGGCAGTATTCTTGAATCACGATATGCCCGCTCCGGTTATCGAATTGGTACATTGGCTAAAATTCTACACACTTCTGAAAGAGAAATAAATCAATGGTTTCTTGGCAAGCTTCCTGAATTAAGGGTTGCTGAAATTCAAGAGGCATTGGTACATGCTAATGTCATTGTTTAAATCAATTAAAGAATAAAGTTATGGATAAAAAAATCACAGGTGATAATTACAAGAAATTCTTAGATGATTTAAAATCACGCGTCACAGACTCGCGCTATAACGCTGTTCTCACTGTCAATCGGGAAATGATTTTTCTTTATCACCATATTGGTACCGAAATTTTAAGATCGCAAAAAATTCATGGCTGGGGTTCAAAAATCATTGAGCAACTCAGTCGCGATCTGCAATCTGAATTCCCAGAGATGAAGGGGTTTAGTCCACAAAATCTAAAATACATGAAGCGTTTTGCGCAGGAATACAGTTTTGAAGCAATTGGTCAACAGGCTATTGACCAATTACCTTGGGGACATAATATAACATTAATGTATGAAGTATCTGATACAAACGAACGCGAATTCTATATAAAGAAAGCCAAGGAACATGGCTGGTCACGCAATGTGTTATCAATGCAAATTGAAACCAACTTATATCAAAGAGAAGGAAAGGCAGTCACCAATTTTGATACCAAGTTACCCGCACCTCACTCTGATCTTGCAAAAGCTACACTTCGAAATCCCTATCTTTTTGATTTTTTAAGTCTTGGCAATGATGCTCATGAGCGAGAGGTAGAAAAAGGCCTGATTGCTCATATTGAGAAATTTTTGCTTGAGCTCGGCGAAGGCTTTGCATTCTTAGGGCGTCAATATCATCTCCAAGTAGAAGATCAAGATTTTTATATTGACCTGCTCTTTTACCATATAAAACTTCGTTCATTTTTAGTGGTCGATCTTAAATCGGGTAAGTTTAAACCAGAATATGCCGGTAAAATGAATTTTTATCTATCCGCTGTTGATGATCTCCTGCGCCAACCTGGAGACAACCCTTCTATTGGCTTGATTTTATGTCGATCAAAAGTCGGTGTTCTCGCCGAATACGCATTAAGAGATATGACAAAACCTATTGGCCTTGCTGAATATAAATTAACAGAAGGCTTACCCAAAGAAATTAAAACACTATTACCTACTATAGAGGAGCTGGAGATTGAATTATCAAAGGATCTTTCTGATCAAGAAGAGGACGTATAAATTATTCCATTGTCCTTCTAATAAAAGTAGTAAAATGGGTTTTTATTGAATGTACCTGTGTGTGTTAAACTTTTGAACGATCAAAGAGGATTCTATTTGCAAAATAATTTGGGTTCAAATCCAATTTCATTTGCAATTTAATTCGGTTTCATCAAAGTCCATTTGCAATTTATTGTTGGTTCATTTGCAAAATAATTCAAGCAGAGCCGAATCTGTTTTCAAGTCCTAACAATTATTGATTGAGGCAGACAATGACATTCATTTTACGCAACCGCTTACCTTGCCAGGTGAGGATGGTACTCCATCTGTTGATGCTATTTTTGGTGTTTTAGCCACATTGATGGCTCATGGATGTAATATTGGTCCATACACCATGTCAAAATTAATTGAGGGGATCACTTATAAAGAAATTTGCCGCATCACAGACTGGCAGTTGACCAACGATGCCATGCGGGTAGCACTTTCATGGATTGTAAATACCATGTCAAAGTTGGGTGTCACAAAACATTGGGGAACCGGGAAAACATCCAGTAGTGACGCGCACTTAAAAACATTCAATCAAAAAGTGGCGCAACAATCGTATCAAGCACGTATTGGGGATTTTGCATTGGCATTTTATACTTTTGTAGCGGATAATTATGCGCCATTTCATTCAAAGCCATTCGATTGTGCTGAAGGCGAGGCCCACCATGTTCTGGACGGGTTTTTATATAATGAAAGCGACTTATCATTAGATGAACATTATACAGATACAAGAGCGGCAGCCACTCTTATTTTCAGTGCCTTTGGCTGGTATGGAAAGAAATACAGTCCAAGAATTCGAGGAGTTAAAAATCACCGTATGTACATGCTCGATTCTGACATGGACTATGGTAACCTGGCGCCATTATTGAAACATAAGAATGCAAAAATATCATTGGCGCTTGTCGAAAAATATTGGATGGAAATGGCACAGTTCTATGCATCCATTGAGGCGGCATTTTACGGTTCGTGCCACAAGCCCACACTTTTATAATATTCAGATCGGGAATTTGCCAATAATTTCTTCATATTCCGTTTGAGCATCAGAAAGTGACAACTTTGAGTAAATTTCAAGCGATTTTCGGCTTTCGTGACCTGAATAAGGCTGTATTAATGCATCATCTATCCCTTGTTTCTTTAACCAAGTAAATAAAAAATGTCTTAATTTATGAGGAGATATGGAGTGTTCCATCCCAGCCTCACGAGAATAATTCTCAAGAATCTTCCTAATGGCTCGGTCTGTATAAGGCTTTTTCCAAGTAGATTCAAATAGATGACCCCCTCCTTTTTCGCGCATATTATGAACATGTATTGCTAAAACTTCTTTAAATCCTTCCGGAAACGGAACTATTCTGTCTTTTTTACCTTTCCCTTCAGTGATTCGTATTTGGCAGCGATCAAAGTCGATATCACTGATTTTGATGTGGACTAACTCACTCACCCGAGCACCCGTATAAAGCAATGTTTTAATCATCAAAACATGCTTCATGTTTCGTGACTTCCACACCGCCTGATAATACTTACAAATTTCTTCCTCTGTTGGTACGTAAGGTAGTTTTTTTTCATTATGTGTGACATTAACACGTAGCTCCGTTCTTAAATGCCTGAATAGTTGACGTAGATAATCATAATCAGGGTTTTCTTGCCTCAAGAGCTTAGCTAACTGCTTGGCTTTCTGTCTGACTGGTGTTCGTTTTTGTTCGGTCATTTTTTATTTCCTTTTCAATCGCAATGACTAGCCGCTTGTAAAGATCGAGCGGGAATAAACCATAGGGATTGATGTGTGCGTGAATTAATGGGGTTAAAGCGCGTTTATCTTCAGGTGTTAATCTCTTAGCCCAGGCAGGATCTAATAATAGTTCCTGAATAATGAGGGTATTGATGTACACCATGCAGACTTGTAATAGATGTAAGCAAGATACGGCCAGCGCTTGTTCTTTAGTCCGATTGGTAGAGAGCTCACCCAATTTGCCATAAAAAATAAAGCCCATAATGCCGTTCAATCGTTCAACCACATTTTGTGATTCATTAATCTCTATGCGTAGATCTTCAGAAGACAAATAACGGCATAAAAAAATAGTTTTTACTGCATTACCTATCTCAATAAGCGTTTTGTACACAGGATGATTGTAGTTTTCTTTGCTGAATTTTTTAATGAGCACATCAGGGTCGACTGTACCTGTTTTGAGTGCTGATACGTGCTTGACATATTCATCATAATTTTCTTCAATCAATTGCCAGTTAATGGGTGATTTTAAAACCGGATCTAAATTAGGATAATTGTTTTTCTGGGAGGTACTCGGATAATACAGTTTCTGGCGTTGGATCCCTTTAATACGTGGTAACAAATCAAACCCAAGGCCGTAGCTGAACCCAAATCCAACGGTGCTTTGTCCATGGGTATCAGTGTAAGCTTTGCTCATGTTCATTTTGGTGTCATGCCTTAAAACACCTGTAATCATGGCTCCGACTTCTGATGACAAACATGTTTTTATCTGAGAATGAACGACCATGGATTTGGTATCAACATGCCAGTAAATCATGATCCCGCGCTCTTTATAACGGGGATGCCATTCATTCATCAGATTCTGATCCCAACTACTAACTAGTGTTGAGTCACAGGCACACCCAGTGGTTGCTTCTCCCCAAATAGCAGGATCACGAATAGCGATTATCTCATTAACCACATCAATAATTGCGGCTTTAACTCCTTCTTCATTGATAAAGTGCCGCTTTACATAATTTAAATCGGAATGACTGGCATCTTCGTTAGCAGCGCTAATTCGCTTTAACCCTGTATTGCTGCCTAAAGCATAAAGGCAAAGAAGCAGTCTTTTTTGCAGGAGCTCTCCATCTAAAATTTCTCGATTGCCTACCGAGTGGAATTGCTTGGTAAAATTAACACGAAAATCAGCTTCCTTTAAAATATCGATTAAATTAATGGTTGACCAACGACGATTAATTTCTCGCTGTAACGTATCAAGAAACGGGGGTAATGCTTGTGCCTTTAATGGCGTTACTTTGATATGACCGTCATTTTTATCCAAGATTTTAACTTTCTTGTTATGCAAAATGGTGTCATTGAGGTTTTGTAAGTTAAGGTGTAGCTCACGTTTAAGCTTTTTAATAAAATCCGAGGCCTTTAGTGGTAATCCAAGCTGTAGGTATCGAGCTTCGCGAGACGTTTCCCAATCAGCGGGCAAATCATCATCGGGATTACGGTAACGATAGGCACCCTCAATCCAGATTAATTTACAACGCAGTTTTTCTCGTAAACTTTCAAGGACAGCGACTTCATAATGAAATCGGTTAATTTTGACGGGACTGGCCTGTTTTTCGGTACCACTTGTGGAACCATCCTCTACCATCGCAACAGTAACAGGGAAATCATCCGTTTCAAAAACCATTGATTTCCATGATGCAGGAATAACATTAGCTGTAGGGACAAGTGCAGCATCAGGATAATAGGTGTCAGTCGACTCCTGATTTTTTTTAATGAATGCAATCGCATCCAATAAATCACGTCCTTCTTGGCTATTGGTTTTGAAAGTAAAAGCATTTAATAGTTGCAGAAGCGCTTTGCGGTGAGCATGTGAATACAGTGAATGCACTTTGAGGTTAACTTGGTTCTGATACCATCTGTTTCCCTTATTTTTCAGCTCTATTACCAGTTTTTTTAAAGTGTCCTGATTCACTAAAGGATAGATTTCATCCTCAATGACACCTTTCGGGTTTTCAAGAGCCGCTTCTGCAATTAAGTATAAAATATCAAACTTACCGTTAACTTTTTTAACCTCAGAGATGATTTTTTTATTAACATGAACCTCTGCTGACGATTTCATGTTGAGAATTAATTTAATAAATAAATCGGCTACATCATCCGTTAATAACTGTGATCTCATGTAGACAAAACAAGCCATAGAAGCCACTCGTGCATTATGGACAAACTCAAGAACGTTGCTGGGTGAGGCCGCCATGATTCTTTGGTAATATTTTTTGATTAATTTTCTTGGTGTGTTATCAAATAATGATGATGGAATAGGAATGCTGCGAATAAAGTTTAATTTCTTGATTTCAAAAGCAACGTGCTTTAGTTTGGCGCCAGCAACATCTGCTTTTAAACGACGTAAGGTAATTTCATCATCTGGGATATTTTCTTTTTTTGAACCGTTTATTTTAGTATCATCACACAAAAGATCATTAACTAATTTTACTGATGTGGACGATAGCTGTTTCGTGATATTTGCAAAAAACTGTTTTTCAAATCGGTGGATTGCAGAACGAATATAGC
>JAJZTL010000096.1 GCA_021848965.1 Pseudomonadota bacterium | reverse complement strand
TGGTAAACGTTCACTTAGCGATAAAGATTGCAACGCAATGAAAACTGGAAATCTCAAAAAAGCTCTTGCAGAAGTATTGCAGAAATATAATACGCCAACAGATAAAGCTAAAAAAAGGCAGTTAGTGGAAAGCTGCATTTCAATTATGAGAAGTAAACTAGCATCTCAAAACAGTCAACATATTTCAGTCATGGTCACTGATACTGGCGACAATGCACTAATGGCGGCCTGGCATTCTGGCCAAGCTTCTAGAACATCATCATCGAGCTCTTGGGAATTTACGCCGTAATTCATTTTGATGGCTGTCAATCAAATACCTTGGCTAATTGAGCTAACACATCCTCGACCGTGATTAATGTCATAGCTTTCTGTGTATGGACCCGAGTTTTCCAGGGAACGGTTGCCGGATCTTTTTTCAGGAATACGCGCACCGCATCAGGAAATTTATCCACACATAAATCTCTTGAAAAATAGGGGCCTGATAGTCCTGATGAAGCAACAGCATATAAGCCAACCACAGGCGTGCCCATGGCACCAGCTAAATGCAGAGGCCCGGTATCAGGCGCTAATAAAACATCTGCTTTTTCCAATGTGACCGCCAACTGCTTAGGTGTTGTCTTACCGACCCAATTAACAATAGAAAATCCAACGCTCGCCTCAATATCCGCAGCTAATTTTTTCTCACTTTCAGCAGGTCCACCTGTCAATAAGACATTAATATCCCAGCATTTTTTGGCCTCTTGAATGACTTCAGCGTAACGTTCTTTGAACCAATTTCGCTCTGGCTTACTACAAGAAGGATTAACCACTAATGTCTTTTTTTCAGGCGATAAATCTGTTTCCCAATGTTGATTAACCCACTCTCGATCGCTTTCAGGAATATCTAAATCCCAACAATATTTTTTTTCTGTGCACCCTAACGTAACCGGAAAACGCATAAACGCGTCAAGCAAATGATCCCGCCCAGCAGGCACAGACTCTCTGACAAAAAGCCGATGTGCATCACGGGCGCGTGCCGAATCAAAACCAATGCGACGTTTAGCCTTAATTAAAGGAAAAAGAATATTGGCACTAAAACTGGCTTGCATGCACAATAAAACATCAAACTGGCAAGACTTCAACTTTTTATAAGCTGCAATATAGGTAAATAAATCTCTTGGTTTGTCTACCACAATAAACTCTATTCCACTTAATCCCTTTAAAATAGGATAAGCACCTGGACTCACTATCCAGGTTATCTTCGCATCAGGGAACCCTGCCTGCAAAGTGCGCACAGCAGGAACGGTTAATAAAACATCTCCGAAAGCTGATAAACGCACTAATCCAATGGACTTTATAGGTTCATGCATAATGCATCATCAATCCGTTAAAATAAATTTAGCACCGCAATAAGGACAAACAGTTTCGTGCTCTTTGTCACCTAGAGGCAAAAATACCCGCGGATGCTCATTCCATAAAGTCATCTCTTTTGTTGGACAACTGATGGGTAAATCCGCTCTTTTAATAAAATGCTCTTTACTTTCTGCGATTGAATAAGCATCACCTTCTTGTTGAAAACTATGACTTTCTGTTAACACTGCTCTACCCCCTCAAATGCCTGTGATAAGTCGGCTATTAAATCATCGACAAATTCAATACCGACAGATAAACGAATTAAACCATCTACAATACCTAACTGATGTCGAATTTCAACAGGAACTGCCGCATGCGTCATCGTTGCAGGATGATCCACAAGGCTTTCAACACCACCTAAACTCTCTGCTAATGAAAATAGTTTACACCCTTCAAGAAACTGTGTCGCTTGCTTTAAATTTCCTCGAAGTATAAAGGTAATTATTCCGCCAAAGGCATGCATTTGACGCTGTGCTAATTCATGCTGTGGATGACTCGTAAGCCCAGGATAAATAACTTTCTCAACCAAAGGATGATTTTCTAGCCATTCTGCAATAATCTGCGCATTTTCAGAATGTTGGCGCATTCGAAGTGCTAATGTTTTTAGGCTGCGCATAATTAAAAAAGAGTCCCATGGGCCGGCGATGGCACCAACAGCATTTTGCAAAAATGACATTTTTTCAGCAAGCTCAGCATTATCTCCTACCACAGCCACACCGCTAACTACATCAGAGTGTCCATTAAGATATTTCGTTGCCGAATGCACCACAATATCAAAACCATATTCCAATGGCCGCATTAACCAAGGAGACGTAAAGGTATTATCTGCAACACAAATTAAATTGTGTTTTTTTGCCCATTCTGCCACTTGAGCTAAATCCGCAGTTTTAAGTAATGGATTACTTAAAGTTTCAATCCAAAGCATCCGTGTATTAGGTTTTCTCGCTTGTTCTAACTGTTCAATAAGGTTGTTAACAGAAAAATCGACAAAACTAAAGCCTAAGCCAGCTGTTTTAGCACGTACTTTTTCAAAAATACGATAGGTTCCTCCATATAAGTCATCCATCGCAATCACGTGACTTCCCGTATCTAACAGCTCTAACACGGTAGCAATAGCTGCCATACCTGAGGCAAATGCAAATCCCCATTTACCTGACTCTAAACTGGCAATACATGCTTCATACGCACATCTTGTTGGATTGGCTGTACGAGAATACTCATAACCTTTATGATGTCCCGGTGTCGATTGCACATAAGTCGATGTTGCAAAAATAGGCGTCATAATTGCTCCAGTTCCCGGATCAGGCGATTGTCCTGCATGAATCGCCCTTGTATCAAAGTGAAATTTCATCTAATTTTCTCCCAAAAACAATTGTACAGTCCTAACTATCGAAACCAAGCACCTAAAGAAAAAACAAATATGATCACAACAAACAATATGATTGCACGATCCACCAAAACCATCGCTTTTTTACTTTCTTCAACGAGAGGCTCTTCCATTCCTATCACAAGAGAATCAACACCACATTCTTTGACAATGGTTTGATTTCCTGCTGTATCAGTCCAAAAAAGTTTTTTCCATGTGGGATAAGCTTGTGAGCCACCAACTATAGAATATAGTAAAGCTGTGACTCTAGCTGGAACCCAATTCATCACACCATATAGACGAATGACTTCATCACGAAATGGGGCACAAATCTCATTCCCTTCTGCAGCCATAGAACTCATTAAACATAATCCACGATATAAAAATACAGCAGGAACAGAACCGATGCAAAACCAAAATATGATCCCCAAAATATCACAATTTGCTCTTAACAAAATAGTTTCCGTTAATTTTCGTATACTTGTTTTGGCCTCAAACTCACTAGAATCATCGAATTCGCATCCTGTGATTTCCTTATAAAGATACACTTGATGCTCTTTATCTCCCGCATCCACTGACTTAAAATAAAGAGACAGTTGGTCATAAAGATCATTAGGTCCAAAACAATACAGAAGAACAACAAAATATAACCCAATTCCAGATAGACCAATTTGATATTTTACAAGAGCTACACCAAGAATTAAAAGCGGAAGCCATACGGGCAAAAGAATCATTATAACGCCTAAATACCCCTTACTCAGTGAGCCATTTTTTCCTAATTTATGCTGTATCGCAGACAAATAAGACTCAAACCAAGAAAATCGTTTTAGTACGCCACCAATATGCAAATATTTTTCTATTAAGAGACAGGCAATTAAGACAAGTAATTTCATTGTTTTCCCCTACCATAAAAAATCATGATAGGGGGATTTTATCACACTGTATTCTGACACGCGAGTTTGTATCATATCGGTAAGATCTTGTTCTGAGCATGATTCTCAGACATAACATTTATCCACCAGGCTTTGAAGGTGAAACTGTTGCACTTCATGAAGAAAGGGTAAAAACACAATCTTCGATTTTGGGAATAATCTGTGTTACTAAATTTTTTAATTGGACCTTACTCTCTGCATTCTCAATATCTTTTAAAGCCTGCATTAAACTCATAAAATCACCCCTCTAAAATAAGTTCCATGTTCAATACAAAAGATATTGCTGAATTCATATCTTATGCCTTACATAGTTATAAATAACGTAACTACTCACCCCGTCATTGCGAGGAGGGTTTACTCTTACGTAGCGTAGCGGAGTAAGAGTAAACCTGACGCGGCAATCCAGACATCGATGCTGGATTGCCGCGTCGTCGTTGGTATTGTTCCGCTATCGCTACACAATACCGCCTCCTCCTCGCAATGACGGGGGGAGTAGTTACTAAATAACAGATAATTCAAAACTTTTCATGCTTATTTTACCAAAAAATACATTTTAGTAAGCAATCTTCAGAGTCACCTCTGAATCCAAATTTGAACAAACTAGGGGTTGTTATACTCTAAATTAACTTATCAAATGATTAATTTTTTCATATAACTCTTCAAAAATTAAATTTTGAAAAGGTTCTATGAGACAAATATCAGGCCAATGCCGCAACCATGTCATTTGCCGTTTAGCTAATTGTCGTGTGGCGATAATTCCCTTTTCTATCATTGTTTTTTCATCTGTTGTACCTTGAAGATAATCCCCTATCTGACGATAACCCACCATGCGCATTGCAGGAGAAACAAAATCAAGTTGTTGAGATTCCAATAATTTTTTAACTTCTTGTATCCATCCCATTTCTAACATTTGTTTAAATCGCCGCTCAATACGCTGATGTAACAATACTCTATCTTGGGGAAATAGTCCTAAAGAAATATAATGAAAATTGACTTTTTCTTTTTGATTGAAATACTCTGACAAAGGTTTTCCGGTTAAATAATAGACCTCTAAAGCGCGTTCAATTCGTTGTGGATCATTCGGATGAATACGTAAAGCACTTGCAGGATCTACTTTTTGTAGTTTTTCATGCAAGATCTGCCATCCTAATACTTTAGCTTCATTCAAAATTTTTTCGCGAATAAGTGGATCAGCGCTCGGCAAAGCAGATAATCCTTCTTGTAATGCTTTAAAATACAACATCGTTCCCCCCACCAACAAAGGAATTTTTTTGCGTTGAAAAATTTCTTCAGCAATTTTACCCACATCCTGACAAAAATCGGCCGCAGAATAAGTCTGGTAAGGTTCACGGATATTCACCAAATAATGGGGATATTTGTCTAAAATCGCTTGCTCTGGTTTGGCTGTACCAATATCCATTCCCTTATAGACCATAGCAGAATCGACGCTAACAATCTCAAAAGGAAAGCTATCACATAAGCGCATCGCCAAATCAGTTTTCCCCGTTGCAGTGGGCCCCATTAGACAAAAAAGTGTTTTCATCTACTTATTTTAACATTGGACTTGCATTTTTTTCAAAAAAAGGTATCATATGCGTTTCTTCTGAAGGGTCGTTAGCTCAGTCGGTAGAGCAGAAGGCTTTTAACCTTTGTGTCATAGGTTCGATTCCTATACGACCCACCATCATATTCGAGAGTTCTATTTTTTGCGTCCGTAGCTCAGTTGGATAGAGTACTTGGCTTCGAACCAAGGTGTCGGGAGTTCGAATCTCTCCGGGCGCACCATGAAACTTCATCTTCTCTTAAGGATATTTATATTATAATAGCCCCATGAGCATAAATTACTTTCAAACATCGGTATTTAGAGATTCTCACGATACCCTCTTTTCACAGACTTCCAGAGAAAGATCCGCGTTAAGAGAAATTAACGAAGCGAGTGGAAAAAAAACATCAGATCAAGGCACGACTTCATCTGAAGGCCCTAATCCTTTTACAAGTCTTCCTCAACTACGTTACTACGACAAACTTTCATCTTTATCGTACCAACGTTATGCTCATTACAAAAAAGGCAATGATATAGAAGCTCTTGCTAAATTCCTTGAGTATCAGCCTGCTTTTAGAGGAAATCTTCTGGCCCATTTACTTGAAGACAAGTCTTTTCCAGATCAAGCCAAATGGATCTCAGCATTAGCCAGTAAATTTAATTTATATCAAATGGCCAAAGATGCAAACCTTTCGGAAGCTTTAATTAGTCTCATTCCCACCAAGGAAGAAGCTCCAGAGCATACTCCTGAAATACCGCGACGTTATCAATTCTAATTGACAAGAATCCTTCCGCTCAGTAGGATAAAGTAACAAAACTTTTAGGCAATCCCATGAAAATTTCTTTCTTTAAAAACTATTGGTTATTTTTTGTGGCAGGCATACTTCTGCTCGCTATCTGGCTTACAGACACTAATCACGCGTTATTTTTTACCATCAATGCTGAACATAGTTTATTGCCTACTTTTATTTGGCAAGCACTTATTTTTATTTCTTGGGAAAAAATTGGCATTCTACCCATTATATTGCTTGTGATTACTTGGTTTTTTCGGCGCGATAAAATATTGAACGTCGTATTGCTGATCGTGACGTATTACGCTTTATTTTATCTTTTAAAAATTAGTATCCACGAAGCCAGGCCCTTTATTCAACATGATACCTCCACATTTTTCTGGCTGCCCCAATCAGACGTGCAAACCCGCTCTTACCGCTCTTTTCCTTCTGGACACGCAGGCAACATGGCTATTTTTGTGTTCACTCTTTCTTATTTTTTTGGCCAAAATAGATTATGGCTACGTGTATTATTAATAGCCCTATTAATTTTCACCATGCTAGCGCAGATTTGTACGGGTTGGCATTTTCCAATAGATGTTCTGGGCAGTGCTTTAATTGGGTTTGTATTGACCGAGTTTTGTTTACATTTTAATTGGAAAAAAGGGCGAATATTATTCGCCCCTACAGATAGATAGCATCTATTAATTAGCAGGATGATCTGCAGTATATTGCCAAGCTTGTTGAATCCACTTTTGCACTAACTGTTGGAACTCTTCAGGCGTATGAGCACTATTGCGGAAGCTTTCTCCACTAATTACTGTCACATCTTCGCTTAATAGTTTACCTGTCACACTGTCTGTGAATTTCAACTCAATGACAAGAACAGGTATTTTGCTATCAGTATCTGTCGCCATTGTTGCTAATTTAATTGCAGCAGAAACAGGTATAATGTTCCATGGTTTGAAACCTTCTTGATCTGCTGTTGCCCCCGTAATGGCCACATTCAACACAGCCACACCAGGACCAGGTTGTTGAACAATCGTAATATTTTTGCTTGCTAAATCTTGAATACCCTTATTTAGACTAGCTTTTGCTGCTGCGATTTGTTGCTGCGTTATTCCTTGTTTTGTTGCAGTTTGATATACAGTCACAGGTTTTACAATAAGCCCATTATAATCGGCGCGGCTCACGTCAGGAGCTGTATAGGTATAAATTTGTGTTCCTTCTGGACTATTGGGAACAGGCTTTAAAAGACTATAATTAGGCAAATAACCTGAAGTGTTTTCTAATTTTTGTGGTTCTGAATTCGAAGCACAACCACCTAATGCTAGAGCTAACACCCCGATTGACATTGTTTTTTGTAGCCACGTCAGGCTAGAAATTTTCTTTTTCATGTTTAATACGCCTTATAAAGTGATAAGTTCACCTTGATTCTATGCAAAAGAATATGACACGTCAATTGAAATTTAATCAACTATGTCATGAACCAGATCAGGGTGAACGCGTATAAATTCCAATAAAATCAAGGTTTGTAGGTGGTTTTTGTAGGGGCGGGTCTTGTGCCCGCCCGAAAATGCACAGTTTTTATCAATATTGGCGGGTAGGCACAAGACCTA
>JAJZTL010000095.1 GCA_021848965.1 Pseudomonadota bacterium | reverse complement strand
GACACTTTTCTAGGATTTATGTTACCTGCATTTACACAAACACAAAAAAGAAAAGCTTACAGTACAGGAAAATTTTATTTATTTGATGTGGGTGTGTGTAATGCTTTGGCAAATATCTCTATGCTGCCTGAACAGTCGGATCTATATGGCCGTGCATTTGAACATTTTATTCTACTCGAAATTCGAGCTTATTTAGGTTATCAAAGATTGCGTTTCCCATTGACCTATTGGCAATCACTGAGCGGGCATGAAGTAGATATTATTATTGGTAATAAAGTGGCTATTGAAATAAAATCATCTACCGAGATAAGAGAACGACATTTTAAAAATTTGCAATTGTTGATGGAAGAGCAAAGTGTAGAAAAATATATGCTTATCAGTCGAGATGAAATTCCTCAAAAAAGAAATAATATTCTCGCGCTACATTGGAAAACTTTTCTTGATAAGCTTTGGAATGGAGAAATTATTTAGGGCATGCGGTTTTTTTCCTAATCGTCCTTAACTGACTATTTGCAATGATGAGTACAAAATGGAAAATGTTTTTAACTGTGTTATAGTTTAGGAAAGGCTGAAGCGTGTGTATATTTTTTGCTTAATTTTTTGTTAATATACATATGTTAGGCTCTCTGAATGTACACTAAAAAAACAGGCTTTTTTAAATGTATGAGAGCAACAAGAATCTGTTATGTTAGATCTTAATTGATAGACATAAGTTAAAAAATATCAAACAATTGCAATGATTGTTTGAGCTTTAGAGTGAGGAATCATTATGCCACTTAAAGAAAGTATACAAAGTGATAAATACGATGTACTTGTGTCATGGTTCCCTTTACATAGTGATGAGAATGCAACTGAGTTTGCTTCAGAAGAGATTACATCTATTTGGGATGCACCAGAAAAGCAAATTATGGGTTCAAAAGCTTTTCTTAGATATTGCTTAGAAAAAAAAGGCAATGCAAATGTTAGTAAGCGAGAAAAGCTTCTTAAGACATGGATAGGAAACAATAGTGATTTTCTTTGTAAAGCGTTCAAGCAATTAGAACTTTCTGGGGAAGAACGCCAAAAACTCTTTTCTTTGATAGTATCTCATTTTTCAACAAAAGTAGCATCTTCTTCAGCAAGTGCAGCGACAGAAGAATCAATTGAGACTAGCCCGATGCATTTATTCGCTGCTGCTTGGATGGATAGTTTAGGCACAGACTATGCTGAAATGATAAGAAATTTTCCTCTAGAGGCATTTTCAACTGAAGGTGAAAAAACTTTCTTTAGTTATGCACGCAAAGCGTGGGAACAGAAGCAAGCTGAGCGTCAACAAAAAATAGTCCAATTGCAACAAATGGAACTTAGTGCATTATCTGAATGGTTAGAAGCATCCGAAGAAAATAGAAGTTTTTTATTAAGTCTTGATATTAATGCTGTTTTTCATCCAGATGTGCCTGGTAGGGCGGAAAAGCTTAAGTATATTCTTTCTCAATTGATACCTTTCTTTTTTCAGCCAACCCCAGTTTCTGCAGATGCATTAAATAAATGGCTAGAAATTTCTGGTAATGTTGAGACTTTAGCTATTATGGATGTGGATTCAATCTTGCAAAGATTGTTTGTTTCTGAATCTGAAAGAAACAAGCCTAGAGACCCTTCAAGCGATGAAAGAGGAAAAGTAGCACAGATTTTACTTAGTATTATTCGTTTGTATTCCACAAAAGAAGGAGATCTTTGTTTATGTATATTAAACAACTTAAGTTTAGCCAGGCTGCTAGGATATGCTGATTTATATTCTCGAGAAAATGTTGAAGAGTCAAGAGCATTTGATGCTGCTTTAGACCAATGTTCTGTGGTTGGCAATTGCAATTTGAAAATTAATGCGATTTTTAATGAGTTTGCCGATATTAATAGTATAGAAATAAATCTTCAGGATATTTTTTTTCAAAGTATTCCTCAAGGAAAGTTAAGAGATCATTTAATTGAGCAACAAGATAGCATAGAGAAAAAGGCTATTCTCAAATATATATTCCGTGCTGTAGAACAAAGGCATGGGGGTGGTTTAACTCAGGAATATCTTGAGAGAGAAGCAGAGCGTTTTGGAGGTCAAATTGCACAAACCAATTTGATGATGGCGTGGGAAATAAATATAAATATAGCTTTACTAAGTGTTATTTCTAAACAGTTGAAACAACAGAAAGCCACTTCAGAAAAGAGAGGAAAAATGGAGGCTTCGGTACCTTCAAAAGAAGAGCAGCAAACACAACAAAGCAAAATCAATTGCTTATGGCTTAATACCTTTCTAGATGCTGCGACTCAACAGAATCAGCAAGTACCACACATTGTATTACAATTACTCGTAGATAATTTAAAAGATTCAAATCAGCATGTAGATATTGCAAAATATACTGCGTTTCTAAACGCAAGAGCTGATGTTGTTCAGTCTCTATTAACAGACGCTGTGTTATTAACAGAGTTGTATAGAAATGATATACCTCTTCCAAGAAGGAAGCGTTTTTTACCGTTGTTAGAAGCCATATGCAGTAAGGAAGATGGTATTGCTAATTCAGCACAACAAGTTGCTGAGACAATAATTCAATATTGTAAAGCAGATGTAGACGCAGTGGGGAATCAGGCTATTGCTATTCTCGAGGCTATTGACCAAGTAGAGAAAAGCAAAAAATTCACCCAGTTTAGAGAATCTTTCGTTGCTCAGATTCAGGAAAAATTTCCTGGAATAAATTTAAAAACAAAGGGGGCTATGGCGCGGCTTGCTGGGCGTGCTGCGAAAAATATATGGGGTAGCAGCTCTGTTACTAGCAATACTGCAGTTGCAGGGCAAAAGGCGGTAATCACTGATGCCTCTTTCGAAAGAGGTATCGAGCGATTATTTACCGCTTATTCTGATGAAGATGTATCTGAAGAAAGCAAAATAGGTCAAATTGTTAAATTTTTTAGTGGGGAAGCAAGTGATTCATTAATTGCTGAACTTCAAAGTAAGGGGCCCGACCTACTGGAAGAACGAAAGAAAATATCTAGTTTGGGTAATATAACTTGGAGTGAGCAAGATTTAAACATTATTGCAACTGTATTAAATAGATTACCTAAACATAAATTTTTATGGCGTCTTGTTCTAAGGAATTGTATAGAGTATCTGTCTTCAGAAAATGTCCAATCTTTAATTGGATATTTAATAGGAAGCTTCAAGCAGTCACCAGAGGCCTATTTGAATCTTATTGAGTTTATTCAAGAGCAAAAAGGACGGGAACAACCGAGATCACCCACGGAAACAGCGGAATCAGGCGAAGAACAGCAAGAAGAGAAAGTGTGGCTGGAAGATGAAATAAAAAATGTGTGGAATTTATACCCCAGCTTGCTTTCAGAAGAAAGGCGTCTATCGAGCCAAGACCAAAGTCAATCACACGCAAAAAGTATTTCTAGCACTGAAAGTCGGAACCGTCGACACTCAACTGCTTCGACAGGATCAGACAAGTCTGGCAGTGTTAATGAAGATTCACCAGTTACCAGCAAAATAGAAACAATTAATGAACTAGTATTAAGAACTTATTTAAAAAATTTCCCAAAAGAAGATAAAAATAAACTGGATGAGTTTTTAGATTCTTATCCTAAAGGATGGGGGGAGGGGTTTCGTATTTTATTTAGTATTCGAGATTTTGTGCCTCCAATGACGTCAGAAGAAAAAGCATGGTTTTTTGCTGACTTTTTTGACAAAATTTCTGCAGAAAAGAAAGCTTTGTTTGTAGGCGTGTTAGTTTCTCATTATCAAACTGATAAACATGATTATTATGTAGAGTTATTTAAACAAGCTACATTAGAATTAAAGCAAAAATTAGTGGAAGCTTTGCCTACTTTTCTACAAGAGCTAATGTCTTTAATGCTAAAATCTGCAGAGGATAATTTTTTAAAAACAGATGAGAGCCTAGAAGTTATCTGGGCAGCTTGGATAAAGTATTATGTGGGTGTTGGAGAGGCATTTAATGCACTGGCAACAGAAGAATTGTTTAATGAGCATCAAAAAGCAATTGTAGCAAAGGTGTTCAAAGAAAAAGCAACTGTTGAACAGAAGGAATATTTTTTTGCGTGCTTGAAAGACGGGGATTACGGTGTCTATGGTATAGAAGCCGTAAAAATCATGATTGATTATTGGATTGAAATAGCACAACAAAGTAAAAGATTTGAAATACTTGTATCAATTTTTGGCAACAGTGAACTGGGTGTCAAAAAAATTGTTCTGGAACAAATTCGTGATTCATTAGTATTCGGCTTGCCAGAGAAAGCTGGGGTTATTAATCAAATTATAACCACATCAGGCAATGGTGTAGATGGTGTAGCAACGCGAAAAATTATTTTTGAAGTTTTTCCTTTGGAACATGATGTTTGGAATGAATGGATTGGCCATTGTAATGATGACCCAGACGATGCCCGTACACTCTTAACATCTTGGTATACTGGCACAAACTCTTATGTAGCTCGTTTTATAGATCATGTGAATAACAATGCTGGATGGGATGAAAATAAGTTTAGAAATTTATTGACCACATTAAATTTAAAGAATTTTCTTGCAGTATTAGCCGCTGAGTGTGTAAGCATTCCTGGCCAAAAAAAAGCGTTTGTTAAAGCTTTATTGAAAAAAGATACGATTATTAGAGAAATTCTTAATTCTGATCAACTAGATGCATGTTTAGACTTTTTTACCTTCGACGAGATAAAAGTTTTGCTTCAGGATGAGCAAAATATTTCTGAAAATGCTAGAAATATAGTTCGTAACTTTGTGAATGCGTGGATAAATCATTATTTTAATGAGCAGCTTGTTGTCACAGAGACAAATCCTGGAATCGTAGAAAATCGAAAGTCGTTATGGCGCTTAGCTCAAATCGCTGATATTCAATTTGAGGATGATTTATCTGGTTTGTATAATGATTCGAAACATATGGGAGTAAAGCAAGCAGAAGGAGAGAGAGCTCTCGACAATTTGCCAGCAGCATCACCTGTTTTTGCAACAACACTGCAATATGATTATTCAGAAGAAAGGCTTTCAGGTAAGCGTATTATCAAAGTCTCTCATGCAGGTGATTTACGGTATGTAAAAGTCGACGCTGTTGATTATAAAATATATAAAGATCCAGATGTCATTAACCAAGAAATATTAGAGGAAAGAGGAAATTGGTGGCAACAGGCAGATACTACTGAGGATGACAGGTATACATTTATAAGCAAAGTATTGCCGTCTTTGCCACCAAATGAAAATGACCCTATTGATGCAGCTGAGGCAACACGTCGACGAGAGATTTTTAAAGAGTTTAAACTGAATCATGAATTCTGGCGAGATAATTGGATTCCACGTCATAATCCTGAAACACTAACTCAGCATGTTATTCGATCAACACCGGGTTATGCTGCTGATTTTGTTGAACGTAATATTTCAAATTTTAATTGGCATCAAGAAGAAATTGGACATGCGCTAAGTCTGCTAGGATTAAGAAATTTTCTCAAAATACTGTCGGCAGAAACCCAAAATAATCAACAACTCAAGGAAAGATTTGTTCGTTCTTTGCTGATAAACCATGAAATGGCTACAAACATTCTGAAATCTGATCGAATCGCAGAGAGCTCAGAATTTTTTACTTGGCAAACAGTACAGATTTTGAATGGCGAAAATATTGATAATGTTGGTATTCAAACAATCCGTGATAATTATGTCAATGCATGGATAACGGATCGTTTAAAGTCAGGAGCTCCAGCTATTGTAGGTGAAGAAAAAGAATTTGTTAAGTCAGTATTAGCCAAACAAAGAGGTAAATTACCGGAAGTGCCGACTGCTGATCAGCTTATTTCATTGTATAATACGTTTTCTCTCGCTTTAAATCGTGGCGAAGATGAAACTAAAATGGCGTTTGAAGTTTTTTCGGATAACGCTTTTCTTTTGAAATTAAAAAATATTTACTCTAAAGAGGAACAATCTGTAGAGATTAAAAATGCAGTCAAGAATTTTCTGACACTGTTATTCGCAGTGGCTCCCGCTCAACTATTTCAGCAATTGTCTTCATCTGAGCGTATAAGTCAATGGTACTTTCTTGTAAATACGTTAAATTTGCAAAATCAGCTTCAGAGTGAAACTGGTTTAGAAAAAATAACACGGCAAAGGCAAAGACAGGAAACACCTGAGGTACCAACAATAGTAAGAGCAGCGAATTGGTTTAGAACAGAGGATTTGTCTATAGATAGTTTAGTTCCTCAAACTGATAAGCTTACCTGGAATTTCTTGAGGAATGTTTTTCAAGATCATGCGTCGGCTTATAAAAATATGACAGAAGCTAGAGCAGAAAGGGTAACTTTGTGGCAGAAAGTGTTTGGTGGTGGCTGGAAGGCAACAATATTGCCGTATGGCGTTTGTTGTTATTATTCACAGAATAAGCAGTATAGAGATGATGTGGCAGCACGAAGTATGTTTATCCCTGAAGGTAAAGCTAACACCTATGCAGGCTGGGTCAAAAAATTAGTGAACCTGCAGATTGAAGAGGTTAATGTAAGTATAGTAAGAGCTTCTGATGCAACATTATTAGGGGAACATGCACAAGCACTGAAGTATTTTCAGCCTGTTAATGGATTTTGGAAATTATTCGGATATAAAAGTGGAGTGGATATTCTAAATGGATGGATCGCTCAAAAACGATCTGATGAGAGAGTTTCTTTTCCTGAAGAACTAAAAACTAACCTACAAACACTCATTCAGACGACCGCTCAGTTGGCTGTTGGTGAACGTTTATCTCCAAAAAGTTTGAAAAGAGTCAATGAAATATTAAAAGAAGTTCACACATTGAGTGAGAATGATGCTGTTTTGTCTACTGTGATAAAGGATGATTTAATTGAATGTTGTCAAAATGGGTCTGCAGCTTCTCGTGCAGAACGACGAAGCGTCGTGGGATGGGGAGACATGGATATTAATGCAGGGTTAGCTGCGGGAGGAAATCCCCGTGGTCGTTATTCTGAGGTTCTGGGTGATGATGTGAGTTTGGATGAAACTCATGATGTTGGCAGAGGTGTTCCTGATGGATATATTCCAGTTCAGCAGAATGATGATGAAATATCACATGTTGGAGGAGTTCAGCGTAGTACAAGTTTAGACTCTTATTCTTTTTCTGTAGCTATAGCTGGATTAGGTAGCAGGGCTCCTATTAGGAGAAACAGGAGTTATGCAGATGTAGCTACAGCCGTTAATGGTGAGGAGCATGTGGACACAACATATCGAAATTTTGCAATTAATCAAGATTAGCCGGGTTATTAAAATAAAATTAAATTTGTAAAGAAATGATGTCTGTGCTACGATGTAATTAAGTTTACTCCATTCACAACTTTTATGAGAATCTCCACGCAGCCCGTCATTACGAGATACGATAAAAATGATTAAGAGAGGTTTTTATGAACTTGCTAAGAAACAAAGATAGGTTCGGTGGTAAACCTCAGACAGGGGAAGAGGACCGACTAGACCTTGAAAAACTTGCTGGAGAACAAGCAGAGCAGAAGAGAAAAAAGCAAGCCGCCGATGCCGAGGCTGCACGTCAACAAGAAGAAGAGAAACGACGACAGCTAGAGGAGGAAGAAGAGAGTAGATCGAGTAGAGATCG
>JAJZTL010000010.1 GCA_021848965.1 Pseudomonadota bacterium | reverse complement strand
GAATGATTCTAAAGGCACAGGCAAAGCATCGTGGTCTACGATTTGGGATGGATGGTTTCGATTATCCGAGCGGGTTGAAGGTTTTATGTTGGCTCAACAACTGGTCAAGATATGATCAAGAGACAGCTTAAATAATGGAGCATTGACGGAGCAATTTGTTGGTCAAGAACTGTTGGCTTATTCTAATAAATATAGTGAAATTGAGTTGTATTATTGGGAACGTGAAGAAAAATCAAGCAGTGCAGAAGTAGACTATCTTATTAATGTAGGAGGAAAAATATTTCCTATCGAAGTTAAAGCAGGAGCAACAGGACGACTCAAATCATTGCAAATTTTTATTGAAGAAAAATCCTGCGATTTTGGTATTAGAATATCCGAAAGACCTTTGTGTTTTGAAAAAAAGATTTTATCTATACCCTTGTATATGGTGAGCGAAGTTGCAAGGCTAGTGAATGAAATTATCAATTAAACGCGTCTTTCCAATAAAAATAGCCACCGCAATAATCACACTTCCTTGAATTTTTTCTAATAATTGTAATCGTTCATAATCAACTATTTGCAAATAATCAAGACGAATAGCGGCTTGAGGATATTGAGTTTGGAAAGACTCAATACATGCTTCGCCTTCTGATATCAATTCAAATGTGTTATCTATTCCCTGATTAATTTTGGCAACGATGTGAGCAAGTACTTGTGGCACAATTAATGCAAGATTTCGTTCTTCAGAGGATAAATAACTATTGCGCGAACTTAAGGCTAATCCATCCGCAGCACGTTCTGTGTCACAACCAATAATTTCTACTGGGAAATTAAGCTCTGCTGTCATTGTTTCAATGATGCGAAGCTGCTGAATGTCTTTTCTACCAAAAAAAGCTTTATCGGGCTGCACAATATTGAATAACTTACTGACAACTGTACACACTCCCTCAAAATGACCTGGGCGGCTGGCACCACATAAATAGCGATCCAGGTCACGAGTATTGACATAAGTTGAAGGTTTTCCCTTTGGATACATTTCACTGGCAGTCGGAGCAAAAATCACATTGACCGCTGCCTCTTCACAAATTTGCATATCCCCTTCTAAATTACGTGGATACTTATCTAAATCTTCATTTGCGCCAAACTGCAAAGGATTCACAAAAATACTCACCACAACAATATCACATTGTTGTTTGGCCGTTTTCATAAGGGCTTGGTGTCCCGAATGCAGATATCCCATGGTGGGCACTAAACCAATGAGACTCTTCGCACTTGAATTTTCGGCGTCGTTGCGAGCTGCATCGGCTTCTGTCATGTATTTAGTATACACTCCATTGCCTGCTTCGCTCGCGTCTCGCCGAAAACTCAATTGCTGTGAGTCTATCTTCCTTGAAAGGATATAATTTTGAATCCAATTTCTAAGCAAAGAAATTTCTTTAATGAGAATGGGTTTCATCAGGAAACACTCCACTTTTAACGTCTGAGGCAAAATTCTTCAAGCCATTAACCAGATATTCATGCGCATTCGCATAACATTTTACAAATTTGAATTTATTTTTAGGATTAAAACCTAATAAATCGTGAAAGACTAAAACTTGGCCATCACAATATTGACCAGAACCAATGCCAATGGTTGCGACAGATATTTGTTGCGTAATTGTCTTCGCTAAAGCGGCTGGCATGCATTCTAATACAATCGCTTTTACCCCAACTTGGACGAGTTGATGGGCAAAAGCTGTAATTTTATGCGCTTCTTCGTTTTCTCTTCCTTGTACTTTAAACCCACCAAAAACATTCACCGATTGTGGTGTCATACCAATGTGGCCAATCACTGGAATTTGTGCTGCCACTAAAGCTTCAATATGCTCTAAAATAGCCGGGTGATTCATTTCTACTTTGATGGCATTGACCTGCGTCTCTTGAATCAAACGCCCCGCATTTCTCACCGTTTCCGCTGGAGTAATGTGATAACTTAAATAAGGCATGTCTGCAATAATAAAAGAACGTGGCGCACCTTTTTTTACCGCTTTAGTGTGATAAATCATTTCATCTAAAGTCACTGATAATGTATTCTCATTACCCGCAATTACCATTCCTAATGAGTCTCCCACTAAAATGACATCAATCTCTGCTGCTTCGGCAATTTGCGCCGAAAAATAATCATATGCTGTCACTACCGTAATTTTTTTACCCGACTGTTTAAATTGAGTCCAATGATGTAATGTAAACATGTTTACCTCAATATTTTTAAGAGATTTTGACGTACCGAATCATCAAAAATAAATTGTTCTAATAAATGCAGCGAAATGGTTTGATATATCTTTTTATCGTTTCCAGTTAACTGTTTCATGTGTTTTTTGAGTGTCTCGTAATCTTGTCGAATGAGAGGACCTGTTAAAGCTTCTTTAGTGCTAGCACCTTCTTTAAGTTTATGAATCACTCCCTCTGCAAAATTCAAGAGTAGTTCATGCGTTTTATTTTTGTTATTGTCTTTTTCCAGGCAATCATCCCATAAATTTTGTGCGAAACTAACCAAACCCACTAAAAAATTTGTCATTGCGACACAGGCAATATGATACTCTACTTTTTTATTTTTATTGAGTGTTACAAAAGGATTTTGTGTGAAATTTAACAAAGCCGATAACTGTTCTAATCCTGCCGCATCTCCCTCAATAGCAAAAGTCACTTGATTCACATCATCCAAGGACATCTGTTTAGTATGAAATGAGGTCATAGGATGCACACTTCCCTTTCCCTTTGCCGGCATATCAAAAATATCAGAAGATAAAATACCGCTACAATGATAAATATATTTATTATCCGTATTAATTTCTAAGTATTTTTGCTCAATATCACTATCTTTAGTTGTAATAAAAATGATATCGCTTGCTTTTACTAGAGCCTCAATGCCTACAAAATGAGTGCCTTTTACTAGCGTTAGAGTTTCTTGTAACGCCTGTTTATTCCTACTATAAAACCCCGTTATTTTCAGTCCCTTTGACTGAAAATAACGAGCCAATACGGTACCTGTTTTGCTTGCACCAATAAAACCAATTTTACACTTCATTATGAGCATTGTATAATAAAAATAGTTCAACAACCAACAAGAGGAAAATAAAAGATGGGCAATGCAACAATGATTTACTTTGATACCTTACGTTATGTAAAAACTTTAAAAGCAGCAGGTATGCCCGCAGAGCAGGCCGAAGCACTTGCTGAGGCTCAACAAGGAACATTATCCGAATGCATGACAACCACTTTTGCCACAAAAATGGATATACAAGAAGTTAAGGCGGAAATTGCTGGGGTACGAACTGAACTTAAGGCTGAAATTGCAGAGGTAAGAACTGAACTGAAAGCTGAAATTGCTGATGTCACATTTAATATAAAAATATTAACGTCTCGAGTCAATCGTTTAGATTGGATGGTAGGTCTTTTACTCTCCGGAATGGCATCTCTCGTTGTTAAAGCCTTTTTTCTGACTTAAAAGCCGATACTTCACATTAATATACTCACAGCAATTCATTTTTCGTTGAGGCGCACGCGAAGCAGCCGAAGGAGTGTACGACTAGTACATGACTGAAGGAGATGCAGCTTGCAACAAAATTGAAAGTTGAAGTGCGAAGAGTATAGGCCTTTATCTACATGCGTCGGCGTGATATACTCATCAATTTGGTAACCATATTTCACATTCACTCAAAGGAGAGTTCTCGATGAGCTCAGGAACGTTAAAGTCGCAGCGTCCAGTTAATCTGGATTTGCTCACAATAAAGCAGCCCATAACGGCAATTGTATCAATTTTACACCGTATTTCGGGTATCTTGATTTTTCTATTGATGCCGTTGATGTTATACGGACTGCAACATTCATTGGCCTCCCCTGAAAATTTTGCATGTGCACATCATTGCTTCGGGCAAAGCACAATGAAGTTTTTTACTTGGATTTTTTTCTCAGCCCTCATTTATCATGTTTTTGCAGGAATTAGACATCTACTGATGGATATCGGTTTCGGAGAGCATGTTGCTGCTAGCAGAAAAAGCGCATGGATTGTCTTAATTTTGTCTTTAATTAGTATTCTTTGGTTGGGAATAGCATTATGGTAGGTAGTGTAACAAGTTTGACCGGAAACGGTCTTCGTGATTGGCTAATTCAACGCGTAAGTGCAGTCGTCATTGCAGTTTATGTAATAATTTTAGCTGTTTTTTGGTTTAGTCATCCGCAAATGTCTTATGAAACTTGGCATGACTTTTTTGCATGCCCAGGTATCAAAATATTCAATACTATTGTGTGGTTAGCATTAGTGTTACATGCGTGGATTGGCCTTTGGACCGTTACCACCGATTATCTGAAATGTGTTTGTTTGAGATTATCCATACAAATACTCATTTTATTAAGTTTACTCGGATTATTTATCTGGGGCCTATTTGTTTTTTGGGGAGTATAAGCGATGGCAATTGCAAAAAGTCAATGGGATGCAATCATCATTGGAGCCGGTGGTGCCGGTATGCGTGCTGCATTAGCACTATCTCATGCAGGATTAAAAGTTGCTTTGATATCCAAAGTTTTCCCCACACGTTCACATACAGTGTCCGCGCAAGGTGGCATTACCGTGGCTTTAGGTAATGCTGAAGAGGATGATTGGCGTTGGCACATGTATGACACAGTAAAAGGTTCTGACTATATTGGCGATCAAGATTGTATTGAATACATGTGCCAACGCGGGCCTGAAGCCGTTTATGAATTAGAAAATATGGGGTTACCCTTTTCTCGAATGGATAATGGCCGCATTTATCAACGTCCTTTTGGCGGTCAAACTAAAAATTATGGTGAAGGCCAAGCCCGACGAACGGCTGCTGCAGCTGACAGAACAGGACATGCCTTATTACATACTCTTTATCAACAAAATATAAAGTTAAAAACCACGGTATTTAGTGAATGGTATGCTCTCGATTTAGTCAAAGATGATAAAGGCGTTATTGCGGGTGCAATGGTACTGTGTATTGAAACCGGCGAAATAGTTTTCTTTCAATCTCGCATATGCATTTTAGCCACCGGCGGTGCTGGTCGTATTTTTCAATCCACTACCAATGCATTAATCAACACCGGTGATGGCTTTGGTATGGCATTGCGCGCAGGTCTTCCTTTACAAGATATGGAAATGTGGCAATTTCACCCAACCGGCATAGCTGGCGCGGGTGTTCTTGTGACCGAAGGTTGCCGTGGCGAAGGTGGATATCTCATCAATAAAGATGGCGAACGTTTTATGGAGCGTTATGCTCCCCATGTAAAAGATCTCGCTTGTCGCGATGTTGTAGCTCGTGCTATGGTTTTAGAACTACGTGCTGGGAAAGGTTACAGCGGTGATGGCTATGATTATGTGAAATTAAAACTCGATCACCTCGGTGCTGATGTGATTAAGTCTCGCTTACCCGGTATTCGCGAACTCTCTTTAACATTTGCTGGCGTTGATCCTATTGTAGAACCGATACCTGTTACTCCTACTTGTCATTACGTCATGGGTGGTATTCCCACCAACCATCATGGTCAAGTATTAACGGTAGATGAGCATGGTAATGATAAAATAGTTAACAACTTATATGCTATCGGCGAATGCTCTTGCGTTTCTGTTCATGGCGCTAACCGATTGGGCGGCAATTCTTTGCTGGATTTAATTGTCTTTGGCCGAGCCGTCGGACTTCACGTCGAAGAAATGGCAAAATCAGGACAACTCCCTGCTTTCGGAAATGTGAGTGAAACTCAACTTGAACAAGCTCTCTCACGTTACCAACGTTGGGAATCTTCCACTGTTTCCGATAGCAGCGTAGATCCTTCTACTATTTACAACGAAATGCAGAAAATTATGCAAATGGATTTTGGTGTTTTTCGGACTGGTGATGTCATGCAAGAAGGTCTGAAAAAACTGCATGACTTACGCGAACAACTACCTCATGCAGCTCTAAAAGACAAAAGTAAAATCTTTAATACCAACCGCATTAGCGTATTAGAACTTGATAATCTTATGTCAACAGCCTGTGCAACGGCAATTTCTGCGATTACGCGAACAGAAAGTCGAGGTGCACATTCTCGAGAAGACTTCCCCAATAGAGATGATGAAAATTGGATAAAACATACTCTGTATTTTATGGAAACAGATAAAATGGGATCTCGTGCCGTCAATACTAAACCACGTCATGTTCCTGCATTTGAACCTAAAGAGCGAGTATATTAGTCAATATTTAATTAAAGGAGAAATAAAAATGACCGCTATGAACGAAATGAAAGATACAAAAAATATTATTGTCTCCGTCTATCGCTTCAATCCAGAAGTTGATAAAAAACCTTACATGCAGGATTATACTATTGCTGTATCCACTAAAGCCGATGTGATGTTGTTAACTTTATTGGAACGCATTAAACACGAACAAGATCCTACCCTTTCTTTTCGCCGCTCCTGTCGCGAGGGCGTTTGTGGTTCTGATGGAATGAATATCAATGGAAAAAATGGTCTTTCTTGTGTTACGTCCTATTTTTCCTTAAATACAGATAAAGTCATCATCAGACCTTTACCTGGTTTTCCTATCGTGCGTGATTTAGTGGTCGACATGACTCAATTTTATAAGCAATATGAAAAAATTGAGCCTTATTTACAAAATGATGGCCCGACTCCTGCCAAAGAACGTTTACAGTCCCCTGAAGAACGTGAAAAACTTGATGGCCTTTATGAATGCATTTTATGTGCTTGTTGCTCCAGTTCTTGCCCCTCTTATTGGTGGAATCCTGATAAGTTTGTCGGCCCTGCAGGGCTGCTTCAGGCACAACGATTTTTAGCAGATAGCCGTGATACAGCCAAAGATCATCGCCTTGAAAAACTCGAAGATCCTTTTAGCGTATATCGTTGCCGAACCATTATGAATTGTAGCCAAGTGTGTCCAAAGGGATTAAATCCTACCAAGGCTATTAGCGATATTCGTAAAGAAATGCTCGACAGAGAGGTTTAGGAAAAATATGAATCAAATAAAAAACAACACATCTATGCAAGATCTATGGAAAACAACCTATCTTTCAGGCGGCAGCATGGCCTATGTCGATAGCCTTTATGAAGATTATTTAACCGATCCTTCTGCTGTCAGCGATGAATGGCGTCATTGCTTTGATAATTTACCTAACATTAATGGAAATGGCCAACAAGACGTTTCTCATCAAGCCATTCAAGCTTATTTTGCCGCTTTAGCACAAAAAAAATCTAATGGCGCGGCTATTTCCAGTTCGCCAAACACTGTAGAAGCCCAAAAAGAAATGCTCCTTCAAGAATTGAAGCGCGCTTTTCGTGCCTATGGACATAAAGAAGCCAAGCTCGATCCCTTAAATATTCGAAAGCCTATTCCTTCTCTCATGCTGCAACCCGAGTCTCATGGGCTTACTCCAGCAGAAGCTCGTGATACCATAGAAAAATTTAGAAAAATCTATTGTGGTACTTTAGGAGCTGAATATAAGTATTTACCTGAGCCGGCTATGATTGAATGGATTCAAGAGCGTATCGAATCTCCTGAATTTCAAGCATCATTCTCCTCTGAAAAACAAAAAGCATTATTGAAATCTCTAACTGCTGCCGAAGGTTTAGAAAAATATTTAGGTTCTAAATACGTAGGACAAAAACGCTTCTCAGTAGAGGGAGGTGAAGCCCTGCTTCCTATGCTACAAGCTTTAGTTGAAAGAGCAGGCGACACTTCAGTACACGAAGTTGTTATTGGCATGGCGCATCGGGGACGTCTCAATGTTTTAGTGAATTTACTTGGCAAAGCACCAGAAAATCTCTTCGGAGAGTTTGAAGGAAAACATGCTGAAGGCATCACAGGCGATGTTAAATATCACGCCGGTTATTCAAGTCATATAAAAACTAAAAGTGGACATATTGTTCATCTAGCAATGGGCTTCAACCCTTCTCATTTAGAAATTATTGGTCCTGTGGTTGAAGGTTCTGTTCGCGCACGTCAACACAAACGTAATGATACAGAGAGAAAGCAAGTTATCCCTGTATTAATACATGGTGATGCCGCTTTTGCTGGACAAGGAGTCATTATGGAAATGCTGAACTTTTCTCAAACACCGGGATATACTACAGGCGGAACCATTCGTATTGTTGTGAATAATCAAATTGGCTTTACCACCAGCGATCCAGCAGAAGCCCGTTCTTCTTATTATTGCACCGATATTGCCAAAATGATTGGTTCTCCTGTTTTTCACGTGAACGCTGATGATCCTGAAATGGCGGTACGCGTCATTCAATTGGCTTTTGATTTTCGCATGCGTTTTAAACGAGATGTATTTGTTGATCTCGTATGTTATCGTCGCCATGGTCATAATGAAGCAGATGAACCAGCTCTCACACAGCCTTTAATGTATGACATTATTCGCAACAAACCTACTGTTCGCCAATTGTATACTGAGCATCTTTTACAAAACAACGTTATTACAGCTGAAGAAGCCGATGCTTTAGCTATTGCTTACCGCGATATGTTAGATAGAAAAGACTCACCCGTGACTCTTTATAAAGAACATTATACAGAAAAGCGCTCGGTTGATTGGAGAAAATATCGCAATACCTCTTGGGATATCTCTGCAGATACACGTGTTTCATCTGACAAGCTAACTTCTTTTGCGAAAACACTCTTTACGGCACCAGAAGACTTTACTTTGCATCCAGTGCTCAAAAAGCTTTTTGCTGATTACGAAAAAATGCGTGAGGGTCAATTACCTCTGAATTGGGGATATGCTGAAAATCTTGCTTACGCTTCTGTTCTTACCGATGGTTATAGCATTCGTTTTTCTGGTGAAGACTGTGAACGCGGTACTTTTTCTCATCGTCATGCAGTATTACATGATTTTAAGAACGGAAAACTTCATACTCCTCTAAAAACTTTTGCATCCTCTCCTGAAGACTTTGTTATTATTAACTCTCTCCTTTCAGAAGAAGCCGTTCTTGGTTTTGAATATGGTTATGCCTCTACAGAACCAGAGTCTCTAGTCATTTGGGAAGCGCAGTTTGGTGATTTTGCCAATGGGGCACAAATGGTCATCGATCAATTTTTAAGTTCAGGTGAGCAAAAATGGGGACAATTGGCTGGACTCATTATGTATTTACCTCATGGTCAAGAGGGTCAAGGTCCTGAACATTCTTCCGCTCGATTAGAACGTTATTTGCAATTGTGTGCACAAGACAATATGCAAGTCTGTGTTCCGACAACACCGGCACAAATTTTTCATTTGATCCGCAGACAAATGCTGCGACCTTATCGCAAACCTTTGATTGTTTTCACACCTAAAAGTCTTTTACGTCATAAACTTGCCGTCTCTTCTCTAACAGAGCTTTCTGAAGGCGAGTTTAAACTTGTTTTACCTGAAATAGATTCAATGGATAGCAAATCAGTCCGAAAAGTCATCTTATGTATGGGGAAAGTCTATTATGACCTCCTTCAAAAAAGACGAGGTGAAGGAGAAAACGGAGGACAAAAAGACGTTGCTATCTTGCGCATAGAACAACTTTACCCCTTTCCTGAAATTGCTTTGGCCGAAGCGCTGGCTATCTACCCCAATGCTGAAAGCATTGTATGGTGTCAAGAGGAGCCTGAAAACCAAGGAGCATGGCCCATTATAAAAGAAGCATTATTAGAACGCTTAAAACATGGTCAAGTTTTGACCTATGCAGGCTTGCCACCTATGGCAGCACCTGCTGTGGGCAGTGCAAAGTTATGCGCACAGCTTCAGCAAACACTGGTTGCGGATGCGTTGGTATAGGGCGAATATTATTCGCCCCTACAGACTGGTAAATAATTTATGAATAAAGGACCGCACTCAGAAATTAAAGCAGCGCTTTCATTATCGAGTATTTTTGGCTTGAGAATGCTCGCTGTTTTCATGTTTGTTCCCATATTTACAGCCTATACGCAATCCTTATCTGGAGCGACTCCTGTATCAATTGGTATTGCGATGGGCATTTATGGTCTTACTCAAGCTGTTTTTCAACTGCCTTTAGGTGCCTGCTCTGATAAAATAGGTCGAAAACCTATTGCTGCGATTGGCTTACTGATTTTTGCTGCAGGCAG
This sequence comes from Pseudomonadota bacterium, assembly GCA_021848965.1. Classification (GTDB taxonomy): domain Bacteria; phylum Pseudomonadota; class Gammaproteobacteria; order Legionellales; family Legionellaceae; genus CABHON01. The sequence continues at coordinate 26,719 of JAJZTL010000010.1, read as the reverse complement.
CCTCATCGGCGCTTTCACGCATCATATTGGCTGGATGATTGTAGCTCGTGCATTACAAGGCGTTGGCGCAATTGGCAGCACACTGATGGCACTGCTTGCCGATTTAACATCAGAAAAAAATCGCACTAAAGCCATGGCACTCATGGGAATATCAATGGGAATTTTTTCTTCCGCAGCCATTGTATTGGGCCCTGTTATTGCCGTTTATTATAACTTATCCGGAGTCTTTTTTACTTCCACCTTATTAACCCTAATAAGCTTAACCATCTTATATCTTGTTGTTCCGACACCGTCTAATCACATTCCACTGAATCAAGCTAACTCGCTCTCTCTTTTTCAACTTTGTCTTACAACCATAAAAAACCCAGTACTGTTGCAATTGGATTTAGGCATCTTGCTATTACACGCTATATTTACCTCCTTATTTTACGCTTGCCCGCTCATGCTTAAACCTCTGATAGGTGATACTTCTATTTTTTATCTTATTATATTGGGTGGATCTTTTATATTACTTTTTCCCTGCATTGCTATTGCTGAAAAATACAAAAAAATGCCTTCAGCTCTCTTAGCCAACATTATTTTATTATTAGTTTCGCAAGTCATGTTGTTTTTTTTCCATGCCTCCATTTTGTCAATTGGATTCGCTCTTTTTCTTTTTTTTATTGGTTTTAATTTCCTCGAAGCTGCCCTGCCTTCATTGGTTTCTAAAGCTGCTCCCCCCACAACGAAAGGAACTGCAATGGGTATTTACTCCAGTGCGCAGTTTTTAGGTATATTTATTGGCGGCACAACAGCTGGAAGCCTGTACTCATGGAATGGTGTCGAAGGTATTTTTATTTTTACATCAATTCTTTCTATCATTTGGATTGGATTTAGACTGAAAAATTTTTGACACAAAAAGAGGAACTAATTATTATTTTTAGCTCTTTTTCCAACAGCATAACCGCCAATACCACCGGTACAAAAAAACATAATTGCTTTAATGATTTCCATTACTATTTGGTCTTTATCTTGAGATAATGCAAAACCAAGGAAAATTATCAAGCCAACAATAATAATCCCTGAAAAAATATAGCGTAATTTGATTACATCCGCGGCATGTTTTCTTTCTTCCGTTCTATCTTTAATGTTAGCGTCTAACGCAGCTTTTGCATAATCGTGAGCATTGTTATCACTTTGTTTTTTGAGATCAATTTCTTGAGTACGGATAACAAGCTCTTTCTCTTGAATATCAATAAATCGTTCAATTAATGCTGGGCTAGGATGCTGTTCAGCATTTTGCGCTATTTCATTGCTCATTTTTATGCCTATAAGTAGGTGTCTTATAGATTACGTGTATTTGACCAAAATCAGCCTTACCTAATTGGGCAGGCATTATTTTCGTAGAGTCTATATTCATTTTTTCCTTAGCACTTAGTTTTAAATATGCTTCTGGCGATAAGCTCTCTTCATTTATTTTTATGAGATCAATAGGTGAGTTCTTCATAATCATCCCTCTTTTTAAATTTTATATATTGTATTTTAAATTATTTATCGTGGTTATTCAATTATGTGATCTGCAGGGCTAACGCGTCTAAATTCTTGTAAAATAAAGGCCTTTAGCACATAAAACATTAAAATTTTTGTTCAAATTGCCAATGAAATCGCTAAACGTAGGGGTAGGTCTTGTGCCTACCCGCCAATATTGATAAAAACTGTGCATTTTCGGGCGGGCACAAGACCCGCCCCTACAAAAACCACCTACAAACCTTGATTTTATTGGAATTTATACGCGTTCACCCTGATGTGATCTGGCTCTGATATTTATTAAAATATATTTTTTGATATTGTCTTAAAACAAATGTTAGTGATATGATTCTTCCGTACTTTTTTAGGGATTTTAGATGCTTCCCAAAATTCATTATTTTTATATTACATAAAAGAGGTTCTAACCATGGCAAAAGGCATTAATAAAGTCATTCTCATTGGAAATTTAGGCGCAGCTCCTGAAGTTCGGTACATGCCAAGCGGTGGCGCAGCTACCACTCTTTCCGTCGCCACATCAGAAACATGGAAAGATAAACAAACAGGTGAAAAACAAGAGCGCACAGAATGGCATCGCGTTGTCATGTTCAATAAGCTAGCGGAAATTGCACGTGATTACTTAAAAAAGGGCTCTAAAGTTTACGTTGAAGGCAGCTTAAGAACACGAAAATGGCAAGATAAAAATGGACAAGAACGATATACCACAGAAATTATGGCCAATGATATCCAAATGTTAGATGCAAAAGGCGGAAGTGGCGATCAATCTATTCCTGCAGAATATGAAATGTTTGCTCAACAAGGATCAGGTAATACTGATAATGACTTTTCTATGGACCATAATCAATCTTCATCTTCATCGCCAGATAAAGATAAAAATTTTGATGACGATATTCCTTTTTAATACAATTAGGAAATAGACAATGGCTACTTTTAATTATTTCTTTGGCGAACAAGCTTTATCTGATTTTCGGCAAAAACGTTTACTTGCAAAAATTAAAAGTAGTCTGCCCAATATTCAAAGCCTTTCTGCACACAAAATTTATTTTGTTGAGCAAGAAGCCTTATCAGAAAAGCAACAACAAAAATTCAACGAATTATTCAAAATCCAATCTCAAGAAAAAACAGAAGGCATACATTGCATTGCTATTCCACGATTTGGCACACAATCTCCTTGGTCAAGCAAAGTGATAGATATACTTGGTCACTGTGGGCTAACTGAGGTTCACAGCATTGAGCAGGGCATTTTCTATACACTTGAATCCAATGATACTCCTGAAGCTATTTCAACTATTGCCTTGCTATTACACGATCCACTGATCGAGTCGCTGATCACCTCTCCTGAAGAAGCCAATGCTCTATTTATTCATCAACCTCCTGGAGAAGTGCATTATATAAATCTCATAGAGGAAGGTATTACTTCTTTAGACAAAATTAATCAAGAACTTGGATTAGCGCTGAGTTCAGAAGAAATAAAATATTTAGCTGATTATTTTATAGGGATAAAACGCAATCCTAGCGACGCAGAATTAATGATGTTTGCCCAAGCAAATTCCGAACATTGTCGTCATAAAATTTTTAACGCGCATTGGAAAGGTAACAGTAAAATGCATATTGCCCCCAATCAACCGAGTTTGTTTGGGATGATTAAGAATACGCATGTACTTTATTCTGCCAATGTATTATCCGCTTATTCTGATAACGCCGCTGTCATCGCTAATCCGCACAATAAAGCCTATTTTGCACCCGATGTTAATACTAATATTTACCAATATTATCCTGGTACTTACGACATTGTGATGAAAGTAGAAACACATAATCATCCTACCGCCATTGCACCGAGTCCAGGGGCCGCTACAGGTATTGGAGGCGAGCTTCGTGATGAAGCCGCAGCTGGTCGAGGCGCAAAATCACGCGCAGGACTATCTGGCTTTACCGTATCTAATTTACGCATCCCACATCTCATTCGCCCCTGGGAAAAAAACGCACCAACTCCCCCACATATGGCTTCTCCTTTGCGCATTATGATAGAAGCTCCTGTAGGAGCCGCATCTTTCAGTAATGAATATGGACGTCCTCAGATAGTAGGATATTTCAGGACGCTTGAGCTCGAGACGTATGGATATCACAAACCTATTGCTATTGCAGGAGGAATGGGTATCATTGAGCGCAACCAAATTTCGAAAAAAAATCTTCTTCCAGGAGCCGCTCTGATTGTCTTGGGAGGGCCTGCGATGAAAATTGGTTTAGGCGGAGGAGCTGCCTCTTCTATGGCATCAGGACAAAGTGAATTAGCTTTAGATTTTGCCTCAGTACAACGTAGTAACCCAGAAATGCAGCGTCGCTGCCAAGAAGTCATTGAACGTTGTTTTCAGCAGAGAGCGGCAAATCCTATTCTTTCGATTCATGATGTTGGCGCCGGTGGATTATCCAATGCTTTATCAGAATTAGTTCATCAAAGTGGTTTGGGTGCACATATTGATTTACGCACGATTCCTAATGCAGAACCTTCAATGACACCCTTAGCCATTTGGTGCAATGAAGCTCAAGAGCGCTATGTCTTGGCTATAGAGGAAAAAAATCTCTCCTTATTTACTTCCATTGCTGAACGCGAACGATGTCCTTATGCTGTTATTGGTCATGTACAAGAAAATCCAGTACTCACACTTGAAGACTCCCACTTCAATAATACTCCGGTTGATTTGCCTTTATCCGTATTATTTGATCATTCCCCTGTTATGACTCGAGAAGCGCATTTAATTGAAGAGAAGCCTCTTGTTGCTTTTGATACGAATCTTTATAACTGGAAAGACATCGCAGAACGCATATTAACCCTCCCTTGTGTGGCAAGTAAACAATTTCTCATTACCATTGCCGATCGCAGTGTCGGCGGACTTGTAGCAAGAGAACCCATGGTAGGTCCATGGCAAACTCCTGTAGCGGATGTTGGCGTTATCGCCGATAATTTTCAATCGTATGGCGGATCAGCTATGGCAATGGGAGAGCGCCCATTTTCAGCCATTCTTAATCCTAAAGCCAGTGTACGTTTAGCAATTACTGAAGCTCTCACCAACATTGCCGCAGCATCAATTGAACGTTTATCTGATGTAAAACTTTCTGCCAATTGGATGGCAGCGTGTGGAACTCCAGAGCAAGACTCTGCGCTATATGCAGGCGTTTTCGAAGCAGGAATGCATTTTTGTGCTGATCTCAATTTATGTATTCCTGTGGGCAAAGATTCTCTTTCCATGCGTACTGTTTGGGAAGATAATGAGATAATTTCTCCTCTTTCCCTGATTGTCTCTGCATTTAGCCCAGTAGAAGATATTCGAAAGACATTAACTCCAGAACTGAGGCGAGATATTCCCGATACACGGCTCCTATTAATTGACTTAGGCCGCAAAAAAAATCGACTCGGTGCAAGTGCCTTCGCTCAAGTCTATCAAAATAATTCTGGAGAATCTGCCGATATCGATAAAGTCCAAGATGTTAAAGCTCTATTTACTTTCATTCAAAAGCTAAACCAAGCAGATAAAATTTTGGCCTATCATGATCGCTCTGATGGTGGTTTATTTAGTTGCTTATGTGAAATGGCTTTTGCTGCTCATACGGGTATTACAGTTCAGTTAGAAAATTTAGGTGATGATCCTAAAGCAGCCCTTTTTTCTGAAGAAATAGGTGTGGTTCTTCAAATACGCGCAGAAGATAGAGAGCATACGCTAAATTTTGCCCAAGAATTGCAACTGGGTGACTGCATTCACATTATTGGCCGGCTTAATGAAGCAGATCGAATTGTTTTTCGCGTTAAAAATCAAGTGGTTTTGGCTGAAGACCGCATTACTTGGCAAAAACTCTGGCAAGAAACGAGCGCACGAATTCAAGCATTACGTGATAATCCTGAGTGTGCCAAACAAGAATGGGAAAATCTTTCCGATAACACAATACCGGGACTGAACGCTCATATCTCCTTTGTTCCTTTTGCTCCCGCTATTCCTCAACACTTACCCAAAATTGCTATTTTAAGAGAACAGGGTGTCAATGGTCACAATGAAATGGCCGCAGCTTTTACTTCTGCAGGATTTCGCACCGTCGACGTTCACATGAGCGATATTATCGCAAAGCGAGTTACTTTAGATTCTTTTATCGGTTTAGTCGCTTGCGGTGGTTTTTCCTATGGCGATGTTTTAGGCGCTGGCCGAGGATGGGCAAGTTCCATTTTGTATCATCCCTACACTCTCAATCAATTTCAAAGTTTTTTTGCACGTTCCGATACGTTTGCTTTGGGTGTTTGCAATGGCTGTCAAATGTTAGTACAGCTTAAAGATATCATTCCTGGTGCAGAACATTGGCCTATTTTCACTCGAAATAACTCTGAACAATTTGAGTCCCGTTTGAGTCTTGTACGTATTGAAAATACTCCTTCCTGGTTTTTTGAACGCATGAAAGGTAGTCAACTGCCTATTATCGTCTCTCATGGGGAAGGGCGAGCCTTGTGGACTAACAACCAAATCCAAGAAAGCGCAAACTCTTTAGTAACCTTACGTTATGTAAATCATTATGGCGAAGTAACGGAACATTACCCTGAGAATCCTAATGGCAGTCCTAGTGGTTGTGCAGGTCTAACCTCAAAAGATGGACGTTTTAATGTTATGATGCCGCATCCGGAACGTGTTTTCAGAACAGTTCAATTATCATGGCATCCTCGCGATTGGCCGGAATATACTCCATGGGTTGAAATGTTTATGAATGTTCGACGAAAGTATTGAAATGAGGATTGCCCCCTTTTTCAAAGGGGGCGTGCTCACTCAGCAATAGCTGAGTGAGGCGAGGGATTTTTCAATTAGACAAATTAAAGCTTTTAGAAGTAGTTACATAGTTATTTGATGTTCCACTGTAACTTACTGTTCCAGAAACGCCTGTAACGCCTACCTTAACACTTGCTCCAGTATTTCCTGAATAAACAGTTTGAGCACTTTTGTTCGTTCCTTTTCCGCTATGAGTCACTGAAAATGTTGTGCCCTTCATACTATAGCTACCATTTCCGGAATAGGTACTTCCATCAGTTCGCTTTATCTGTCCTGACATGGTGCCTGATGTCTTGCCACCATTCACATTAACAGCACCAGAAGCATTACCCGTAGAAATGGTTGCTTTTGTTTCTCCATTGACATTAACGCTTACAGAGCCTGGAGTAGATGTATTATTAGGAGACTGTCCTTGGAAATTAGTCACCGAAGCTTTACCTTCTGCTGTTTTTACTATCGTTGCTGATTGACCTACTTTTATATTTTTCTGCGCGTTTGGAAGTGAAAAACCTGTTGGAACAGCAATATTTTGGCTTGATCCATTAGAACTTACTACTGTAGCTTTACCTACAGCGGTTTTGGTAATGGTCACTGATGAACCCACTGCAGGAGATGAAGGCGCAGCATAGGAAATATTCGCTGAAAAAGCCAGCACAGTTGAAACAGAAAGAATAACTTTATACTTATTTTGCATTATTGTGACCTCTCATAGGATGTAAATTGATTATGATATACCTTTAATTATTGCTTTTGCAACAACCCATAATAAACACTCCCCGCTTTTTTAGCGTGTGTTTGCCCCCAACACTGGGGGAAATTTTCTAAGGAAAGCGGTTCAGCACTTTCCGTATAAACATAACCTCCTGAACGTATTAAACCTCGAGAGGTGATCAATTGAATACATGGATTTAATAGACTTTGTTGAAAAGGTGGATCAAGAAAAATAATGTCGAATATTTGATTTGTTTCAGCTAGATAATCTAAAGTGTCTCTACAGAGAACGTTGAATTGAGTTGGGGCAATTTTAAAACGCTCGGCATTTTCTTGGATATGTTTTATCGTTTGCGAACATTTTTCAATCAAAGTTACCTGCTTTGCCCCCCGAGAAATGGCTTCAAAACTTAATGCACCGCTACCTGCAAAAGCATCTAAACACTCGGTATTGAAAATTACCGGAGAGAGCCAATTAAATAATGTTTCACGAATCCGATCCGATGTAGGGCGTAAAGCATACATCGGATGAGATTCTTGAAACATAACTTTTCTGCCTCTTAACGTTCCTGCAATAATTCGAACTTCACTAGGGCGTCCCCTAGACTTAGTTTTTGGCATTTTTTCCAACAATCACCGTCACCATTTTCTCTGGCTGAATATGTTTTTGAAAAGCTGCCTTAATTTGTGGCGCTGTTACTGCATTCATGTGATCCAAGTATGTATCTAATCGATCCAATGGCAATGCATAAAATCCCATAATAAATAATATGCTGGCAATGTCCGTATTCGTTTCAAAACGCAAAGGAAAATTACCTTTCATGAAGCGTTTTGCGGCAGCAAGCTCTTGAGGAGTAGGCCCATTTTTCAAGAATCGTTTGAGCGTTTCTTGGGTGACTTGAAGTGCTTCTGCTGATTTTTCAGTTCGCGTCCCAAAACTGATAACAAAAGGACCTTTTACCTCCAAGGGCTGAAAACCACTACTTATGCCATACGTTAATCCTCGTTTTTGACGCACTTCATTACTCAATTGAGAAACTAATGTTCCCCCACCTAAACTATAATTTCCTAAAATTAAAGGAAAATAGTCGGGATCATGGTAGTCAATACCCAACTGTCCTAAAAAAACGATAGTTTGTGTTGATTCGTAAGGAATATCTTTTTGGACAGCTTGTAATAGTTCTACTGGCTGTGGCAATGGTGCTGCTTTTGTGCCTACAGGAAGAGATTCTGATATTTTTTCGGCTATCATTTTTGCTGTAGCTAAATCAATCGCGCCAGCAATGCTGATAACGGCATTGGAAGCCACATAATACTGATGATAAAAATCTTTAATATTTTGTAACTGAATTTTATCTACCGAATCTTCTGTACCCAAAATAGGATGACCATAAGGATGATTTGCATAAATTGAAGCCCATAAAGCCTTATTTGCCACTACATCTGGAGACTCTTCTTGCCGCGAAATCATGATTTTTTGCTGTTTCTTTTCTCGAAGAAATGCATTTTCCGGAAAATCTGGTTGAAAAATCTTAGTAAAATAATTTAATGCTTTATCTAATTTGTCTTTCTCTGTGATTGTTTTTAGTTGAAATATGGACACATCTCTACTCACCCAATGAGAATAATCTGCACCAATTTCATCAAATCCTTCCGCCATTTGCGTTTCGGTTAATCCCGCATTACCATCATTCAATAATGTGTTGGTTAATGCAGCGGTTCCTTCGAGAGAAGAAGCATCTCTGGCCGATCCGGCATCAAACCCAATCTGTGCAACCAAAATAGGCACTTCTTTTGTTTGAACAAAGTAAACTGGTGTCCCTTTTGAAGTGTTCCAAAGCTGAATATCTAAAACCTTATGAGGCACAACTGCTTCTGTGATCAAAGGACACAAAAAGAAAAATATGCTTAGAACCTGTTTAAAAATAGAATTCATCGTATGGCTCCTTGTTGAAATGTTTGCGCTACTTTCTTTTGTCCAGGCTTTAATGATTGTGGTATTAAAGCAGCTACTGTCATTTGATTCTCATTCAAATATTCTTGAGCTACTTGCCGAACTTGTTCCGGGGTTACAGATTTAAGATGTTCAATATCCATGGTCAATGCACTAGAGGGCAATCCAATGCTGACTAAAGCACCTAAATCCATACCTTGCTGAAAAATAGAATCACGTGCATAAATTTTTTCCGCAATGAGTTGATTTTTAACTTTATTTAACTCTTTCTCAGATACGAGTGTTTTTTGTAATATCTTAACTTCTTTCAACAATGCAGTTTTCACGTCACCTAAGGTATGTTTAGCTGCTGGAGTTACGAAGAATAAAAATGGTGCCTCATAAAGGCTCACCATATCATAATTTGAATCTGCTTCACTTGCGACTTGTTGCTTCAAAACTAGACGCGTATTTAGGCGCGCACTATCTCCAGAACCTAAGACGGCATTAAGCACTGTTAACGCATAAGGTTTCCAAGAAGAAGGCTCGGTTGCTCGACTTGGAACAACATAGCCCACGATCAGTAGTGGTTGTGCCGCTCCTTTTTTCACAATCACATGGCGTTGCCCTAGAGATGTAGGCTCTGTATGATGTTTAAAGGCAGGAATGGGCTTTGCAGGAATTTTTTCAAAATATTGTTTTGCTAACTGATACACTTGATCAGGTTTTACATCACCCACCACCACAATAGTCGCGTTATTTGGTGCATACCAAGTATGATACCATTGACGTAAATCAGTGATGTTTAATTGGCTCAGATCATCTGGCCATCCAATAACAGGATTATGATAAGGCGTTGAAAGATATGCAGCGGCCATAAAGCGTTCGAAAGTTAATGACGTAGGATCATCATCTGTACGCATACGCCGCTCTTCCCGAACCACTTGAATTTCTTTTACAAAATTGGCTTCTTTTAAAGAAAGATTTTGCATGCGATCCGCTTCTAATTGAAAAGCTAAAGGTAATAATGAATGATCCAATTTTTCAAAATAAGCGGTAAAATCTTGTGAAGTAAATGCATTTTCTTCTCCACCATTTTCTGCAATAATTTCGGAGAATTTTCCTGCTGGATATTTAGGCGTTCCTTGGAACATCATATGCTCCAACGCATGAGAAATTCCTGTAATACCACTGGTTTCATAAGCAGATCCGACGCGATACCATACCATATTCACAACGGAAGCAGAACGATGATCCTCTTTCACTAGCAATGTTAGCCCATTACGAAGATGATAAGAATGTATCCCATCAACAGTTTGAGCAGGAGTAACTGTTGATGCTAAAGATAAAAGTGGATATAAAAAAATACAAAAAAAAGCGCGAATGAATTTCATTTGGCAAAAACTCGATTTATAATTAAGCCAATATTATGATAGAATTATGAAAAACAAACAAGGCAGTAAAAATATGAACACAATGACATTAAAAGAAGAATAGAATGTCTCATTACATGGAAAAAGCACTAGAACTTGCAAAGCATGGACAAAATTCTGTCTCCCCTAATCCCATGGTAGGTTGCGTGATTGTTAAAAACAACACCATTGTGGGTCAAGGATATCATCAACGTGCTGGAGAGCCTCATGCTGAAATATTTGCTTTAAGGGATGCCAAAGAAAGTGCACGTGGCGCAGATGTGTATGTAACACTCGAACCATGCTGCCATTATGGCCGCACACCTCCTTGTACCTCTGCATTAATTCAAGCTGGTGTAAAAAGAGTATTTATCGCCTGTCAGGATCCCAATCCTTTAATCGCTAGCAAAGGTATTCAAGTACTCAATGCTGCAGGTATTGAAACCATTGTTGGAATAAAGGAGGCAGAGGCGCAGCAATTAAATAAAGTTTTTTTTCATTTTATCCAACATAAAACTCCTTTTGTTATTGCGAAGTGGGCTATGTCATTGGATGGAAAAACGATAACCAACACTAAAGATGATCGTATTATTTCAGATGAGGCTTGTCATGCGCACGCTCATCAAACTCGACAAATAGTCGATGCTATTGTCATTGGATCTAAAACAGCATTATTAGATAATCCTAAGTTAACCGCACGAGCTTCTCATTCCATTAAATCCATTAAATCCATTGAATCCATTGAATCCATTGAGAAGCAACCTCGACGTATTGTTTTATCTAGCCACGGGAGTCTACCTCTTGATCTGGCTCTGTTTTCTTACGATCTTCCTGGAAAAACTATTGTAGCAACAACAGATGCCATAGATGACAGCTGGCGAAAACAAGCAGAACACAAAAACATCGAGCTTTGGATTCTACCTCAGAATAAACATCAACAAGTTGATCTTCATGCACTTTTAAAAAAATGTGGTAAAGAAAATATCACTAGTCTTTTAGTTGAGGGCGGGGAAACGGTACATCAAAGCTTCATGCAAGCATCGCTTGTCCAAGAATTCAACGTTTATTTATCTCCCATTTGGATTGGCCATGAGGAAAAAAAGAAATTTTTAGCGCCTTTACATTGTCAGTCACTGGGAGCTTCATTATTTATACAATCGGGAGAAAAAATTGTTTAGCGGAATTACTGAAACAATCGGAAAAATTGAAAAAATTACTCCGCATGAAGGCTGTAAAAATTTTATTATTATTCCTGAAAAAGCATTTTTAGACATTCATGTTGGTGATAGCATAGCAGTCAATGGCGTTTGCCTCACCGTAACAGAATATAATGAGCGAAGCTTTTCTGTCACAGCAGTTCCCGAAACATTACGTCTTACCAATTTAGATGCTTTGAATGTTCATGATAAAGTCAATTTAGAAAGAGCCATGCGTTTAGATCAGCGTTTAAGTGGACACTTTGTGCAAGGCCACGTAGATGATACGGGGAAAATTATTGATATTAAAGATGAAGAAGGTGCGCTTCGCGTCACTATTCAAGCTCCTGCTAGCATAACAAAATATCTTATCCATAAAGGATTTATAGCCATTGATGGAATGAGTATTACATTGATTGATCCTGCACAAGATCATTTTATTGTTACGTTTATTCCTCATACAATTCAAAATACACTGGTGACAAATTATACTGTCGGCGCACTTGTTAACCTTGAAGTCGATATGTTAGCAAAAATGCTTTATAATCATGGCAATTAAAGGTCGCTAAAAGATATCTGGATACCTATTTATTAAATAAAAATGAACCATTCTTATTCATCTGTTAAAAACGCTATTCATGCCCTTAAGCAAGGAAAAATGATTTTACTCACTGATCCTTTTGATCGTGAAAATGAAGGAGATTTTGTTTTTCCTGCAGAAAACATCACTCCTGAAATCATGAATTTTATGATTCGAAATGGCTCGGGTATTGTCTGTGTTTCTTTAACTCAAGAGCATTTAAAGCGCTTAGAGATTCCTCTCATGCTTCCCCCTCATCAAAGCTCTAATCGATTTAGCACGCCTTTTGCACTGTCTGTTGAGGCACGAGAAGGAGTGACCACCGGGGTTTCCGCGGCTGATCGCGTTAGAACCATTCAAGCGCTCATGCATCCTCAAGCAAAACCTAACGATCTTGCGCGTCCTGGTCATGTATATCCTCTTCAAGCACAACAGGGTGGTGTTTTAGTTCGGCAAGGGCACACAGAAGGAGCCATCGATATTGTTCAATTAGCCGGATTTCAACCTGCCGCTGTCATTTGCGAGGCCATGCATGCAGATGGGACTATGGTTAAAGGCAAAGATCTGGAGTTACTGGCTAAACAGCATAATATTCCTCTTCTCGCTATTGATGATTTAGTACATTATCGATTAGCCACGGAAAATTTAATTGATGCCACTGCTGAAGCCTATTTACCTACGGAAAATTATGGCGAATGGACCATTCGTGTTATTCGTGAGAAATATTCACAAAAAGAGCATACGCTTTTAATTAAACCACCTCCATCAGAAATGATACTCACAGCTAATCATTTTTCGGCGAGGCGCGAGCGAAGCAGACAAGAGAGTGTACAGGCAGTACATGACCGAAGTCGATGCAGCTCGCAACAAAGCCGAGAACTCATTAGCGAAAAGTATACCCCTTTAGTGCGCATTCACTCCTGTTGCATGACAGGTGATCTATTTGGTTCATTACGCTGTGACTGCCAAAAGCAATTGCATCACTCCATGAAAAAGATTGAACAGGAAGGAGGAGTCCTTATTTATTTAAATCAAGAAGGACGGGGAATAGGATTATTCAACAAAATTCGTGCTTATGCCCTTCAAGAAAAAGGACTCGACACTGTAGAAGCTAATTTAGAATTAGGTTTTCCTGCAGACTCAAGGAATTACTACATTGTCTCCTCTATTTTACGTGAATTAGGTTATCAACGTATTCGTTTACTGACGAATAATCCCAAAAAAATTCATGAGTTAAAACAATGCGGATTTGAACACGTGGAGCGAGAAGCCATGCCAACTTTTATCAATCCACATAACCAGCTTTATCTCTCAACTAAAAAAAACCGCTTTAATCATCATTTCGGAGATTTATAATATGTCTCATGCGACAAAAATTGCTATTGTTGTGAGCACCTTTAATGCTCATATAACTGACAAATTGCTTGAAGGTGCATTAATAGAACTGCATGAGAAAGGTCAAAGAGATGAAGATATCAAGGTTATTCATGTACCTGGCGCCGTAGAAATTCCACTCGTAGCCCAAAAACTTGCCTCAACAAATCAGTATGCTGCTATTATTGCTTTAGGCGCTGTTATTCGAGGAGAAACAGGGCACTATGATTACGTGTGTGAACAAGCCAGCCAAGGCTGCCAGCATGTCATGCTTGAATACATGATCCCCGTCATTTTTGGCGTCTTAACTACCGAAAACGATGAACAAGCTCAAGACAGAATTGGCGGAAAACGAGGGCATAAAGGAAAAGAAGCCGCCGAAGCTGCATTGCAAATGATTCAAATTATGCAAAACATTGACTCTGAGTAACTCAACTGTCGGTTTTTTAGGGGCAGGCTTTGTACCTGCCAATCTGTTCAATTAGAAATCACCAAAGCGAGGAGAAAATACTACTCTATTTTCTCTATCTTCTCTATCTTCTTTCGCATCATTTTGACCTCTCTTACTCCTAGGATCTTGACTAAAATCACCAAAGTTGTTGCCACGCAGATATTCTTTAATACCTCCTGTATATCCATTAGTTGTACAATCTGAAACAGCAGCAGTTGACGCAGGAAAAGAAACCGTGCCATTAGAAGCAGCAACATTCCAATCCCATTTTATAAAGTTTTCCGCAGTAGCAAGATCTGCTTTCGCTGTACATTCCGCCAATTTTGTGAATGGCGATGTATCGGTATTAGAATTACAAAATATTGAAGGGCTATTAACATCAAAAGGGAAGCGTGGCCTGCAATCCATATCAATTTTTGGTTTTATTGCTAACTGATAAAGTTTCGACAGATCATTACCCAGTCTAAAGACAGCATACACCAGCATACAGAGTAAGAGCACTTGTTTTATAGCAAGAATGTTTTTTAATCTAGTAATAGGGACGAGCAGTTCATCTAACTCTTCTCTTATTTGCATGTCTCTATCTTCAAGCATTTTTTTAATTACTGGTTGCTCAAAATCAGTAATGGCAAGTGATTGCATTTTATTTTTTATCAAAGAATTTTCTTTTATCCATTGAACAAACTGTATAAAATCATCATAATCGCTAATCACAGAGAGATTTAATTTGTGTTCTACAAAGTAAGAGACTATTGTTTTTGGTTCAACGTTGGGATCTCTGAAGAAATCTAATCCTGATTGTTCAGTAGTAAGCCATTTTGCAAAGTGTTTCACTTCTCTTTTTATTACATTGAGTCTTATTTTTTTATTCATGAGTGTTCTTATTTCTTTATTCATGAGTGTTACACACTCACTCTTAGAAATAGTATCCAGCGTGCAATTTTCAGCATTTTCTATCTTATTTTCTTCTTTAAGTCGTTTAACAAGCTCATGGATCTCCTTTTGACCAACTCCTATAGAGAATTCAAAATCTGGATCAGACTCTTCCTTAAACATCTGCTCAACAATAAATCCAATCACGGCAGCATTGGGTTCATAATGTCCATTGACAATGTGTTTAGATCTATTTTGCTCTTGCCAGGCACTAAATTTTTCCGCAACGGCTCTTACTCTCATTATATATTTCTCTCCTACTAAAAGTAATTTAATCAAGCCAAATTATATAATAAAACTATTAAAATACTATTATCTGACATTCCGCAGGAAATTTTCAGCCAGTGCCAGCGTATGAGCGATTGAAAGGGAACATGACTATCTATAAGCACTAGCCCTGTAAATGTGCAGATTGACAGTTTATTAAGAGTCAAGGCGATGAGTATACCCAAACAACCATAAACTCTGACTCTGTAGACGTAAGAGACTTATCTAATCTTTGTTTTTCTTGTTTTCTTCCAATAATCATCTGCATAACTTTTAAAAAGTGAGCCACTTATAATTGTTTTATAAGTGACTCACTTTTGCGTCTTACTACTGATTCAATTTCGTATCTAGCTCTTCCCAGCGTTGATAAGCTTGCTCGATATCTCGTTCAATTTGCTTTAATTTTTGCATCACTTGTTCAACTTTTTCAGAAGGTTGCTCGTAAAAACCCTCTTCCGCCATTTTTGCAAAATATTCGGCTTGTTTTTTTTCGTATTGCTCTATTTTCCCAGGCAAACTCGAAAACTCTTTATGTTCATTTCCGGTTAAAGTTCCTGTTTTTGTGGGTTTGGACTTTGGAGCTTCATCAATAGTAGAAGCAACAGGCTTGGATATTTTCGTAGCTTGTCTTAACCAATCTTGATACCCTCCTACATATTCGCCAATATGCCCATCACCTTCAAAAACTAATGTGCTTGAAACGATATTATCTAAAAAAGTTCTATCATGGCTGACTAATAATAAAGTTCCTGTAAATTGTGAAAGTAACTCTTCAAGTAATTCCAACGTTTCAATATCCAAATCATTGGTGGGTTCGTCCATAACCAACACATTCGCGGGTAAGCTAAATAACTGCGCTAATAATAATCGATTACATTCACCGCCTGATAATGCCTTAACAGGAGTATGAAGCCGATGCGATGAAAACAGAAAATCATTAAGATATCCTACCACATGCCTGTCTTTGCCATTAATGCTCACACTAGTTCGCCCACCTGCAACGTTATCCAACACAGACTTTTCAGGATCTAGCGTTGCACGCAATTGATCAAAATAAGCAACCTCTAGTTTCGTTCCTAATTGAACTTTTCCTTGTTGTGGCGTGAGCTTTCCGAGCAAAATATTTAACAGCGTCGTTTTTCCTACACCATTAGGTCCCAATAACCCAATGCGCTCTCCTCGTATAATACGCGTAGAAAAATCTCGAATAATGGTTTTATCGCCATATTGATGTGTTACATGTTCGACATTTGCAACTAATTGCCCTGATTGATTGGCTGTATTCATTTCTAGATTAGCCGTGCCTTGGATTTCACGACGTTCTTGCCGCTCTCTGCGCATGGCCTCTAGTGCACGTACACGCCCTTCATTGCGCGTTCGTCGTGCTTTAATACCTTGTCGAATCCAACGTTCTTCTTCGGCTAGTTTTTTATCAAATTCTTTATTCAACGTAGCTTCTGCAGATAAAGCTTCTTCTTTGCGCCGCAAAAAATTATCATAATCTCCCGGCCAGGAAGTCAAATGTCCACGATCCAGTTCAATAATACGAGTGGCTAAACGACGCAATAAGGTACGATCGTGGGTAATAAATAAAATACCGCCTTTAAATTGCAATAATTGCTCTTCTAGCCATTGAATGGCGTCAATATCCAAATGGTTAGTCGGTTCATCTAACAATAATAAATCTGGCTCGCTAATGAGTGCCTTCGTTAAAGCTACACGACGTTGCCACCCCCCCGATAAATCCGTAATTTTTTGGCTTGCCGGCAATCCTAAGCGCGTCAAGGCTTTATCGATACGCGTACTCAGCTCCCAATCTTGGCAAACATCCGCAAGCCCTTCAGCCATTACATCAAAAACGGTTTTATTGATAGTTTGAGGTAGTTCCTGCTCTAACCGCGCAATGCGTAAACTTTTATCACGATGAATCTTACCTGAATCAGGTTGTATATGCCCCTCAATAATTTTCAAAAATGACGATTTTCCGGCGCCATTGCGTCCAATAAGACAAACACGTTCACCCGCGTCAATTTGAAAATTCACGTGATCCAATAAAGGATCACTCCCATAAGATAAATAAATTTTATCAAGACTAATTAATGCTGGCATATATTCTTATGCGTCAAATTGAATTCCGACCATACCCATATTGTAATACATACTACCAATATCAACATCCCAGTTAGTAGTAGCAACATGGGTTGGATATTGCGTTGAACCAAAGGTATAATCGGTGGGAGATAAGTAGTTTTCATCATGATTTTTTAATAGTTAAATAATAACGTCGGCATTGTATACCAAGAACCGCAGGATTGGCAAAAGGGAAAAATATTATTTGCCCCTAAACAGTCGTCCTTTTACAAAAGACTAAAACACGTTGGAGTTATGCACAAAAAATGAACCAAAAATAACCAAAACATCCTCTTTTGTTAGTTGCTTAAGAATTACATTTTGGGCTTCTCGTATATTCTCATGCCATTGAGGGGAAAGCTCATGTTGGTTAATTGCTTTTTGAAGCTGTTCTTTTGAAGCTCCTCTCGGATGTTGCATTTCAACAATATGCCATTCGTCAATAATTTCTTCAACAGCTCCAATTGTTCCAAGAATATCTTTATCTTTGAGCATGCTAAAAAGGGCGATGATTTTTTTGTTTTTATACGTTTGAAGAAATTTTTCTAAATGGGCTGCGGCATGTGGATTATGAGCAACGTCCATAATAATCGTTGCTCCATTGGGCATTTTATACACCTCGCAGCGCCTAGCCAGTTGAGTCGTAATAATAGATTGCATGGCGTGAGATAAATCTACTGGCAAAACAGAATGCATTAATATAATACTGTGAAGTACAACTGCTGCATTATTAATCGCTAAATGAGGCAACTGAATATTCTTGATTAGACTCTGGGCAAAGCCTTCTGTTTTCTCATAAAAGCTCCACTCATTTCCTTGGACCATATAATCAAAATCTTTTCCTAAATACGTCATATGGGTGTCTAATTTCAGTGCTTCGTGCTTTAGTGCATCAGGTGGAGAAGAATCGCCACACACTGCCCAGCGTCCTTTTCGGCAAATGCCCATCTTTTCTTTGGCAATAGCGTCTCGGGTATGTCCTAAATAATCCATGTGATCTAATCCAATGGAGGTAATAATTGCTAAATCTGCATCAAGAATATTGGTTGCATCCAATCTTCCTCCTAAACCCACTTCAAGAATTAAAACTTGAACATGCGCTTTTTTAAAAATCGATAATGCTGCTAATGTCACCCATTCAAAATACGTTAACATCGTATTGCCGCGTAGACGCTCTATTTCAGCAAAAGCCTCACATACTTGCCTGTCTGAGACAGTTTTTTTTTGAATACGTATGCGCTCGTTAAAAAGAAATAAATGTGGCGAAGTGTACGTTCCTACTAAATATCCTGCATCCACATAAGCAGATGTTAGCATCTCAACACAAGAACCTTTTCCGTTGGTTCCTCCCACAGTTATTATTTTTGCATCTGTTTTATTAATATCTAACTTTTGAGCAACTGATGTAACTTGTGTTAACTCTTGACCTGTGAATTCTACACCCCCACTTTTAAACGACTCAATCCAAACAAGCCAATCGTTCAATGAGAATAAACTAACATCTTTTTTCATGGTGTAGTAAACAAGATGTCTTAAATCTTAGGATTCTTTATATTTTTCTAACACCATATCTAAATTATCGAGTGTCAAATTTTCATGATACTCTTTATCTATTTGTGCTACGGGTCCACCGACACAAGCACCAAGACACTCAACTTCACGCAGAGTAAATTGCTTATCTTCCGTTGTTCCACCAACAACAACATTGAGCTTTTGGCATAAAGCTTTCGTAATATCGTCAGATCCACGCAATTGGCATGAAAAACTACGGCATACATTAATCATATGTTTACCGCAAGGTTTTAATTGATACATGGAATAAAATGTAGCCACTTCATATACAGCTATAGGCGGCATCTTTAAATAATGCGCCACAGCATTCATCAGCGGTTCAGACAAATAACCGTGCTCTTCCTGGGCTAGCATTAATGTACGCATTACTGCAGATTGCCTTTGCTCTTCAGGATATTTTGCAATCCAATGATTTACTTCAGTTAATCGATCAGCATTAAGCCAATCAGCCAGATTTAATGAATTCAATGAATTCAATGATTTTTCTGTTGTCATCTCTAGACAATACCTATTGTTTTAATGTGTGTAAACTCATGTAAGCCAGCGGCACCTAATTCGTATCCTAATCCTGACATTTTTATACCACCAAATGGAAGACGAGGATCAGAGGAAACAACAGCATTCACATAGCATGCACCTGCTTCAATACACTGAGTAGCCAAATATTCCCCTCGTTTAATATCTTGGGTAAATACACCAGCACCTAGTCCATAAGAAGAAGTATTCGCTAATAAAATAGCGTCCTCTTCATCTCTTGCACGAATTAAAATAACAACTGGACCGAAAACTTCTTCTTCAAAGGCAGTTATCCCCGGTTTAACACCTTCCATAACAGTCGCTGGATAATAAAACCCTTTACCTTCGGGTATTTGACCACCATATAACAGTTTAGCCCCTTGTGCAACACTTTCTTGTACTTGTCTTTTCACTGACTCTCGTAAATCAGCGCGCGCCATAGGACCTAACATCGTTTCTTCTTTTAAAGGATCACCACAAGAATAAGCCTCTACTGCTTCCAACACTTGCTCTCTAAAAGCCTCATAAACAGAATCAACCGCAATCAAGCGTTTAGGCGCAATGCATACCTGTCCTGAATTTGATAACCGACTTTGTACACAAGCTTTAGCTGCCATGGAAACATCTGCATCTGACAAAATGACGTAAGGATCACTTCCTCCCAACTCAAGCACATATTTTTTCATTGCTTGCGCTGCAAATTTAGCAACAGCTTTTCCGGCACGAACACTACCCGTCAGGGAAACTCCTGCAATTTGATTATGCCCTATTAAAGTGGACACCGCAGCATCATCTAAAATAACGCTTCTAAACACTGTCATGGGTGCAATTTCAGCCCATAAGGCTTCAATCGCTAATGATACTCCAGTAGAAATAGGAGCATGCTTTAATAAGAAAACATTTCCAGCCATCATGCTGGTTGTCATTGACCGAAACACTTGCCAAAAAGGATAATTCCAAGGCATGATGCCTAAAATAATACCCATCGGTTGATAATGAATAACGCTTTTTTTCAATGAGGTTTGAATTGTTTCAGCTCGAAGATATTTCTCTGCATTTTCGGCAAAATATTCACAAATCCATGCACTTTTTTCAATTTCTGCGCGTGCTAAGCGAATAGGTTTGCCCATTTCTAAACTAATCAAACGAGCGTATTCTTCCTTTCTCTCTAAAATTTTTTTTCCTAGAGCAATCAAATATTTGCCACGCTCTTCGAATGACAAGGCCTTCCATTTTTTCCATCCATGATGTAAACCATCTAAACGAGCATTGACTTCAGTGGGCGTATGTAAGGCATATTGCTGAATCACTTCTTCCAATGCAGGATTAATTGTTGTTATCATCACTTACCCCTCTTGATTCGATCTTTTGTCAAATGTTGACTATCTGTCAATCTCACCAAATACTATATCTTGACTCGCTAAAATAGCGACACCATCTGCAAGCATGTGACCAGAAACCATTTCATCAAAAGCGGCCAAATGAGGAAATCCAGGTGCACGAATTTTTACACGGTAGGGTTTATTCGCCCCATCGGAAATCATATAAATGCCAAATTCTCCTTTAGGTGCTTCAACGGCAGAATATACCTCACCTTCAGGCACACAATAACCTTCTGTAAATAGTTTAAAGTGATGAATTAATGCCTCCATATCATGCTTCATGATAGCACGCTTGGGAGGGAATATTTTATGGTCATCAATCACAACAGGACCAGGATTTTTTCGCAACCATTCAACACATTGGCGAATAATGCGATTCGATTGACGCATTTCTTCAACACGAACCAAATAACGATCGTAGCAATCACCTGTTTTTCCTATAGGAATATCAAAATCCATTTGATCGTAAGCAGCATAAGGTTGATGTTTACGTAAATCCCATGCAACACCAGAACCGCGCAACATAGGCCCTGTGAAACCTAAGGCACGCGCTCTTTCAGGAGAGACTATACCAATGTCAACCGTACGTTGTTTCCAAATTCGATTATCTGTCAATAATGTTTCGTACTCATCAACATATCCAGGAAAACGTTCGGTGAAAGCCCAAATAAAATCTAACAAGGAACCCTCTCGATGCTGATTCATTTTCTCGACTTCACGCGCATTATGCCAACGAGACATTTCATATTTAGGCATACTATTAGGAAGATCACGCGCTACTCCACCTGGGCGATAATAAGTTGCGTGCATACGAGCACCTGAAACAGCTTCATAGCAATCAAACAAGTCTTCTCGTTCGCGAAAACAATAAAGAAAAACAGTCATCGCTCCAATATCTAATGCTGTTGCTCCAAGCCATAAAAGATGATTTAAAATACGTGTAATTTCGTCAAACATCGTACGAATATATTGCGCACGAATAGGTGCTGTAATGCCTAATAATTTTTCAACAGCTCGTACATAAGCATGCTCATTACACATCATTGAAACATAATCTAACCGATCCATATAACCAATGCTTTGATTATAGGGTTTTGTTTCCACTAATTTTTCTGTACCTCGATGAAGCAAACCAATATGAGGATCTGCTTTAACCACTGTTTCTCCATCTAACTCCAATACCAAGCGTAAAACACCATGCGCAGAAGGGTGTTGTGGTCCAAAGTTTAAGGTATAGTTTTTAATTTCCATGAGAGATTTTCTCCTTCTGAATTGCTCGTCGAGTTTTGGGTACTAAAGTTCTCGGTTGAATATCCACAGGAGTATTCACTACTCTTTCTAATTTGGCATCATAATTGACTTCGACATACCCACTCAACGGAAAATCCTTGCGGAATGGATAACCAATAAAGCCATAATCAGTCAAAATGCGTCTTAAATCAGGATGACCTTTGAATAAAATTCCATATAAATCGTAAGCTTCCCGCTCAAACCAATTAGCTGCAGGCCAAATATCAGCAATAGAATCGACAAACAAGTTTTCTTCTTCCAAGTAAACACGTACACGCAAACGTTGATTTAACGTAGTGGATAATAAATGATAAACAACTGCAAAACGAGCATGAGGTTTATAATTTTGAGGAGCAGCTTCTTTTTCAACACCACGGCTAAATCCTGTTGAGGTAACCTTCTTAGTTTCCCATTCAACCGTTCCATAATCTAAATAATCCACGCCACAAATATCAATTAAGGTATCAAATTGAAAATCTTTATCTTGTTGCAGTTCTTTAAATGAGGCATGCAGACATGATGGGATTATTTCGACCGTTATTTGATTGTCACATGCTATAGTCAGAGAAGACAAAGCACTGCCTAATTTTTCTTTTAGTGCTTTTTCTAAATAGGTTTCTAAATTCATAAATTAAAATCTTTCAATGATATTTTTATGTTTAATTTTATTCTGTAATTGAATAATTCCATACAATAACGCTTCCGCTGTCGGCGGACAACCAGGAACATACACATCTACCGGAACAATACGATCACACCCTCGAACTACTGAATAAGAATAATGATAGTATCCACCGCCATTTGCGCAAGATCCCATAGAAATAACCCAGCGCGGCTCAGCCATCTGATCATATACTTTACGCAACGCAGGCGCCATTTTATTGCATAATGTTCCTGCAACAATCATCACGTCTGACTGACGTGGACTAGGTCTAAAAACAATACCAAAACGATCCAGATCGTAACGTGAAGCACCGACGTGCATCATTTCAACGGCACAGCAAGCTAAACCAAATGTCATCGGCCACATAGCACCGCCTCTAGCCCAACCTACTAACTTATCGAGAGAAGCCAACACGAATCCACGGTGTTGTAAATTTTCAAACTCCTTCATGCCTAATCCTTGCTCTTTGATAATGCCGCTACTCGCCCCATTATTTACATTTATTCCCACTCTAATGCTCCTTTCTTCCACTCGTAAATAAATCCAATGACTAAAATACCCAGAAAGAGCATCATGCTCCAAAAAGCCAACGTCGTTCCATTACCCACAAGCTCTCTTAAACTGATCGCCCATGGCACAAAAAATGCTGTTTCTAAATCAAAAATAATAAATAGAATTGCGACAAGGTAAAAACGAACATCAAAAGGCAAGCGAGCGCTTTCAAACTCAGGAAAACCACACTCATACGGAGCATCTTTCTGTTTTCCAGGCTTTCTTAAACTCAACAGATGGCCGGCAGAAAGCATAGCTCCTCCCAGACCAAAAGCCACTAAAATAAACACTAGGATGGGTAGGTATTGATATAACATAATATGATCCAATAAAAATGACCAATTTAAAATGGTGCCGAAGGCCGGACTCGAACCGGCACAACTTTCGTCACCGCCCCCTCAAGACGGCGTGTCTACCAATTTCACCACTTCGGCAATATTATTTATTTACTTGTTTGCCCCTCGGACGCAGGTAGTACTGACGAAGCACCACTTACATTATCACCTAAGACATCATCTGGTAAAGGAACAATTTGCTTTTTCGCAGGAGAAGTATGCGGTAAAATAGGAGATGCCTGTTGCTGCTGATACTGAGAATTTACCATGTATCCTAATGCTAAAGCAATAACAAAAAAACCTACCGCTAAGCCCCCTGTTAATTTAAATAAAAAGCCTCCTGAACCTTGACTTCCAAATACAGTATTGGAAGCTCCAGAACCAAATGCAGCTCCTATATCAGCTCCTTTGCCATGTTGAATTAACACCAAGACAATAAGCGCTAACGAAATTAAAATATATAATGTTAAAAGAATACCATACATTATTTTTTCTCATTTATTCAATGGGTGAAGCTTAACGTAAAATGCAATAGCTTGCAAGGGGATACAGCTTGCAACACAGCCAAAACATCCTCAATCTGTAGGGGCAAATAATATTCGCCCACCTACTCAACTTTCTCACAAGTCTCCGTGCCATTGCCACCGCCTTCATAGTGAGGCTCATAGTAAAATTTATTAAACACGGTTTTTATTTTACCTTGAGCATTTTTTTCTCGAGTAACTTTAGCAATTCCAACACCTCGATCTGTTTTCATCGAAGATGATGTATTTTGAAAATACACGGCCAAATAATCCTTCTCTGCCGCAGCCTCACCAATATAGCGTGTCCCATCAGGTTCAACTAATGTAAAAAGATACGCACCTCGATCTTGCTCTAACTTACTGTTTTTAGCATCCAACTTTAATGTAACTACAGCACCTTTATAAGGCCCCTCATGACTGTCATATCCGTGACAATGATACGTTCCAGCTAATCCTAATGTATCTTCTGTGTTTGCTGCCATAGCTGCATTAATTTGAACAAATGAGCAAAGCAAAAAACCAGCAGATGCGCATAAGGACTTAAATTTACTCATTATCTCTGCTTCCCGTATACTGTTCATCAAAGTATTTACGTAATTTTGTTCGTAGTGTTCCACGACTTAAGCCTAGCATAACTGCTGCACGTGATTGATTATACTTGCAGCGCTCCATAACAGCTTTCAATAAGGGAGCTTCTATTTCTTCCATGACTAACTGATAAAGTGCAATGGGTTCGTGTCCTTTTAATCCACTGAAATAATTTTGAATTGCTTGCGTGACTACTTCTGATAACGAAGCTACTGCTCTAGCATTTTGAACTTCACTCATGTGTGCTGTCATTAATTTACCCCTTCTGATATCTGTTGATTATTGAATGGTTTACCGTTGATATAAAATGCGCCTTCTTTGAAAGTCATTTCAATTCGATACACATTTTCTTTCTGTATCAATATTCCATTTTGAACTAAATTTTCTAACTGTTCTAAAGCTTGTTGCTTTGCTAAAGCATTCATCTCTTGTAATGATAAAAGTTTGGCGTCTTCAGAGTTAGTGACGTTTGCTGGCGTTTCATTTTTGGATGCTGGCGTTGTTGATAACTGAGAATGCTGAGTTAAATTTGCTTTATTTGCCATTTGTTGCTCCATTAACTGACGCTGCGCAATCTTCAATTGAATAAAGTC
Organism: Pseudomonadota bacterium; assembly: GCA_021848965.1. Taxonomy (GTDB): domain Bacteria; phylum Pseudomonadota; class Gammaproteobacteria; order Legionellales; family Legionellaceae; genus CABHON01. The sequence continues at coordinate 1,390 of JAJZTL010000010.1, read as the reverse complement.
AGTAACGCGTTCAGTTAACCACGCAACAGGAACCTCAGCCATAACATGAGCATCCATTTTTTGAATAAGCTGTAATGGATTCTGATTTTCAGCTGGTTGATTAGGTAATTTCACTTTTGCTGTCGCGACAATTACACCTTCTGGGATAGATAATTGAAGTTGCTTCACTTGAAGCATTGCACCATGATTTAACAGACGAGATAATTCAGGCAATAGCGTTAGCATAAACATTTGCTGCTGTATCCCTGTAAGTTTATTATTACTCACCACTTGAAGCTTCTGTTGAATTTGGTTCAATGCTTCTGCATCTAAATTTGATAAATAAACATCCAAAACCCCAGGGCCATAATCTAAACCCTGATAGGTTACGCTACTGATATCTGCTTTTAATGATGAGTTAACTAACTGAACATTATCTTTATTTTTTATTTGATTGCTGGACTCTACTTGCAATCCGTCAAGGTCTAAAACAGATTTGTTATTCGCACCAATTTCAAACGTTTTTAATTTAATAGACGCACGCCCTGATAAAATGTTGTTTCCCTTATTTTCAACATTATATTTCAAATGAACAGGACCTATATTTCCATTAGCCGCATCCACCTTAAAAATCATTCCCTTAAATGTAACAGAACCTTGTATATGAGAAAGTTTTCGATTCGTCATCCAATGCCCTTGAAAACCTTTCCAGTTTATCTCAGCTCTTCCTTCTTTTCCTGTTAGATCAAAAGGAGGAATATCTAGATTGATATCCATTTTACCTGAATAGCGTAATAGCAACGATACAATAACCTCAGGCTTAATTGATGTAGAAGAAAATATTTGGCTAAATTGTTCAGGGTGAACAAGACTAGGATTAACTATATTATATACCTCATTAGGTAAAATAACTTTGGCCTTCGCATACCCTAATCCTAAGGCAATACTATTCTCTGCAAAGATAATTGGGCCATGATAAATAGCCATGTTAAAAGAAAAAGGCACATCACGCGCAGGTAATGTTTGAGGCATGCCGTTTTGCTCATACTGCTGTGGAGGACAATGCAATTTTGCATCAATGTGTACCGTAGACTTTAACCAACCACGATGATAATGCTTCGCCACCACTTTTAAATTAGGCGTATTATTTACAGACTTAAGAAATATGCCAAATTCCTTCTCTGCCTTCACCCCCGCAACATAATAAGCAGTGAAAAGACCTGCAATAATCACTATGAGTACAAAATATAACCACTTTCGCATGTCTGCCCCAAAAAAAGAAAAATATGGCCAATAATTAGCTATTTAATCATGAGAGGCAATTCTTTGCAAGATAAAAGGACATATCCCAGCAATTCCCGGGAAATATTAGAGAGCAATTAAAATAAAGGCTATGTAAACTTAAGAAATA
>JAJZTL010000094.1 GCA_021848965.1 Pseudomonadota bacterium | reverse complement strand
ATTTAAAAATTGATTACAAAAACCAGTGTAATGAAATGAGATTGCTTATAGAAAATAGTACCAGCAGTTAAAACCAAAAAACAATAGATAGAAATTTGTGATAAATAAATATCACAAAATTTGAAACGGACGTTTTCAAAGCAAATATACAATTCTATTTATGCTACCAAAATTCCTTAGAGACAAACCATATAGACTAATCTCTTCCGGTTAACGAAAATAAAAATAATATTAACAAAAGGCTTTCTAAATTACCTTATGTTGTAGATTGAATTTCGGTAACCATAACTCCTTCCCTTCAAGCCAAAATTGCCTGATAAACCATAAAATTCGTTGATCTTTCTTTTGTTATGGGATGATAAGATAAGATGAAATAGATAATATCTTTTACGGAAGTATTGCCAGTACCTGACACAAACATTCTAAAAAATTTGTGTAAATTAACGAATACAGGTCTAACTCGCTGGGATGTCTTATTGTAATATGCTGTGCATTTTTTCAACATGTCGTGTTCCTTAGTAACTCAATTTTAATCAGCCGTCGCACTTCAAAACTGAGGTCGCGATACTTACCCCACTCGCTTAGGGTGCATTTAGCAATTCCTAATCTTTTGGCAACCTAATGACTGGGTAACCTTTATCAATTACTTGCTTTGCTGCTTCTCTCTTAAAATCATCTTTATATCGCTTACTATTCATAAAAACCTCATAATCGTAATTGTTACACGACTAAATTGTGTCTAATTTTTCGGGACTGTTCATTTTATGACTACGTCGAATTCGCCACAATTAATAATCACGCGGATTTGATTAGCGACAAAATCAAGGTTAAAGAATAAGCTACAATATCTTTACCAAATCAGGTAGCTCAGTGAAATAACCAAGGCTAGCGAAATGACCGAACCAACAATTGTCTGTCCAAATTGCAAGACTGAAATCAAACTTACCGAGTCACTGGCCGCGCCTTTGATTGCTGCTACACGCTCGCAGTTCGAGCGGAAACTGGCGCAAAAGGATAGCGACATTGCCAAGCGCGAGCAGGCCATCCGCGAAAAGGAAAAACAGCTTGCATATGACAAACTCAAACTACAAGAACAAGTGGAGAGCCAAGTTGCAGATCAGCTAAATTCCGAACGCTCCCGCATTATCGCCGAGGAGTCCAGGAAGGCCAAGCAAGCCAATGCCGTAGAGCTGGAGAATAAGACGCGTGAACTGGCCGACCTACAAGAGGCGCTGCAGCAGAACAACGCCAAGCTGGCCGAAGCGCAGAAAGCACAGGCTGAACTCATCAAGAAGCAGCGTGAACTGGACGATGCCAAACGCGAACTGGAACTCACTGTGGAAAAGCGGGTGCAGGAAGGATTAACCGATGTCCGCGAACAAGCTAAAAAAGAAACTGAGGACGAACAGAAGCTCAAAGTAATGGAGAAGGAACAGACCATTGCCGCGATGCAGAAACAGATCGAAGACCTCAAGCGCCGCGCCGAGCAAGGTTCCCAGCAAATGCAAGGCGAAGTACAGGAACTTGAACTTGAGAATCAGTTGCGCGCTAAGTTTCCTTTCGATGTAATTGAGCCGGTGCCCAAGGGCGAATTTGGTGGTGACGTGCTGCATCGCGTGCGCTCTAATGGCGGGCAGTCGAGCGGCACCATTCTGTGGGAATCCAAGCGCAGCAAGAACTGGAGCGATGGCTGGCTGATAAAATTGCGCGAGGATCAGCGTACCGCCAAAGCGGAAGTCGCGGTGATTATCAGTCAGGTGTTGCCGAAAGGAGTGGAGACCTTCGATCTGGTTGATGGCATCTGGGTAACACACCCGCGCGCGGCCTTGCCGGTGGCAACGATTTTGCGCCAGTCTTTGCTTGAACTTACGTTAGCACGGCAATCCTCCGAAGGCCAGCAAACCAAAACAGAAATGGTTTACCAGTACCTCACCGGCCCGCGCTTCCGCCAGCGCGTGGAAGCCATCGTCGAATCGTTTTCCTCCATGCAGGTAGACCTCGATAAAGAGCGCAAGGCCATTATGAAGCAGTGGGCAAAGCGTGAGGAGCAAATTGAGCGGGTAATGGGGGCGACTGTCGGGATGTATGGCGACTTATAGGGGATTGCTGGGAAATCGTTGCAAGAAATTGAAGGGCTGAGTTTTCCATTACTTAAAAATGGGAATGCGGCAGATACAGGGGAGTAACAATGAAACTAGTTGAAGTTAAGCTTATGAATTTTCGTGGATATGCGTATGAAACATCTATCAAAATTAATGACCTAACTATATTGGTTGGCAGAAATGATGCGGGGAAATCTTCAGTTTTAGATGCGCTCGATGTCTTTTTTAATGATGTAGCACTTGAACGAGAAGATTGCTGTGTTCGAACAAGCTCATCAGAAGTAAGGATAGCTTGTATCTTTGATAGCTTGCCTTCATCAATTGTTATTGATGAACAATATAAAACAACTCTTAAAGCAGAATACTTACTAAGAGCAGATGGAATGCTAGAAATCATCAAGCAGTATGATTGCTCTGCTGCAAAGGGCAAGTTAGTGGGTGTATTTGCCAAAGCGCTACATCCCAATGCCAACGGGGTTAATGAGTTACTGTCACTAAAACTACCTGAACTTAAGACAAAGGCGCAGCAATTAGGAATTGATCTTACTGATGTGAATCAAGCTGCTAAGGCACCAATTCGACAAGCAATATGGGGAACGATGACTGATCTTAATCTTGCTGAACAAGAGGTTTCCTTGAAGAAGGAATCGGCAAAAGATGCATATGATCAACTTCAGAATCAGATGCCCCTCTATGCTTTATTCAAATCAGATCGTGCAAGTACTGATCAGGATGCAGAAGCACAGGATCCATTAAAGGCGGCGATAAAAGAAGCTATAAGTCGTCGAACCGCAGAGCTGGGAACTGTGCTTAATGATATCCAAAAAGAATTGGAGGTTGTGGCGGCAAAAACGGTCGACAAAATTCGAGAAATGAACCCAGAGTTGGCTAATCAACTTCATCCCACTGTAAAAAATAAATCCTGGGAATCGATTTTCAACGTTTCACTAACTGGAGATGATGATATTCCGATAAACAAGCGCGGTAGTGGAACACGCCGTCTTGTACTTCTTAATTTTTTTCGTGCAAAAGCTGAAAGTAACGCAACTACTCAAGAAAGGGGTGTTATATACGCCGTTGAGGAGCCTGAAACTAGCCAACATCCCAATCACCAATTGATGCTGCTCGATGCTTTTGAGCAGCTTGTTGAACAAGGTGGTTGCCAGGTTTTGCTCACTACTCATACACCAACTCTTGCCCGCCGTGTTGATCAGTCATGCCTACGTCTAATAACCAAAGATCATGGAAACCCTGTTATTGAGAGTGGGGCTAATGGAGATGCAACACTTCGAAAAATCGCGAACACTTTGGGGGTACTACCAGATCATGATGTCAAAGTATTTTTTGGAGTTGAAGGGAAGCATGATATCAGTTTTCTTAAAAATATCTCAGCGATACTTTCCGCAGTAGAAACTGACATCCCAAACCTGGCTTCCATGGAAGCTTCTGGAGAACTCGTCTTTATACCACTTGGAGGAAGTAGCATTGAGTTGTGGATTAATCGCCTTCAGGGATTCAATCGACCGGAATTTTATCTGACAGACCGCGATAACCCACCACCCCAGCAGCCCAAATATCAAAATTATTTGACTGCATGGGCTGCGCGGGGTTGCACCGCCTGGGTTACAAGCAAGCGGGAGCTTGAAAACTATATACACCCTAGCCTAATTGTTGCAATACAACCCACATATGCAGGAACAGGAGCTGATTTTGAGGATGTGCCGCTTCTCTTGGCAGAAGCTACCCATACTGCGACACTGGGAACTCAACCATGGGCAGCTATAACTCATGAGAAACAGAAAAACAAGTCTTCGGCTGCGAAGAAACGGTTGAATAATGAAGTTGCTAAAAAAATGACTCCAGCATTGCTTACAGAATCTGACCCAGCGGGCGAAATTCGCCAATGGTTGCGTGCAATTGGCAATGCCTTAAACAATGCATAGAAGAAAATGTATCCACGAAGAAAAAACTCTAACTCAACTGGATCGACAAGACAGTTTGGCATTACGCCAACTGGAAGGACAATATCAAGCCTCTAGCACCACTCCAAACCAATCCAAACCACACCAAATACAACAATTAATACCCCATGCCAAGCGCCACAGGTCCCAAGTGTTAAGGGGTGGTGATGGGTAAGTGTTACTTTAAGTAACGCTTGGTGATGGCTGATTGGTCATAGCCCACATTGAATTTGCCGATCGCTCAGAATAAATGCCTACCAACTCCTCTTGAGACAAATTAGCTAGTACTGAAATATCTGGAGCGTTAGCCATAAATTCAAGCAATCGCTCTTTTGGGGTATTTTTGTAACAGTCATATAGGAAATCGTACACGCCCAATATATCCTTAATTACCGGATTTACTTTTATAAGTTGCCCAAAAAAAGTATCCGGGCTACTTTTCCACGCTGCTATTTCTTTATTAGATAGCGGCCATGTACAAATTTCTGACCCGCCCTGATCAAACGAGAGTCCACAAAATGCCACCTTTTGCGATTCCGAAACTATTGCAGTTATCAAAGTTGCCACACGATCGAAGCCCTCTGAATCTGGAACTAGATATTTTTGACCTATTAACAATCTTGGTTGAGCCTCCCCAAATGCAAACTCCGGAAATTCACCATCAAAAGTAGACGGCACATCGGAATGGGTTTGCATAGACCTCATGAGATCATGCATTTCAATATGCCTAGCTCTTGAATTAATAGCATCCCTGAGATTGGGATAAACAGCGTCATGCTTGAAATCATCTATCAAAAAACCATCCGCCATTACAAAACAGCGAAAAGTACTTTGATTTAAATGATGATGCCAAGGGGTGTTAGTAACAAATACATATGCTGAAGGATAATCTTTTAATGACGTTACCCTTCTTTCTTCTCGGCGTAAGACCCTCAATGAGTATTTTAAAAAATCAGGTATATCATTTGAATCAAAATCATCAGGTCTATTGAGATCTATAAACACAATACGATCAAAATCTGCCATTTTCTTCAAAGCCCCTCCAAGCAGTCGAATAATACGGTTCTTTTCCGAATGACAGCATTTAGCCTCTACTGAGAATTTTTTTTGGGTTTCCTTATGTGTGGCTACAAATTCACAATGCGTAGAGCGCCTATCATCCTCATCCTCCAGTTCAATTTCAAATCCTGCTTTAATCATTGAAGCTGCTACAAAAAGCTCATATCTAGCACCATAAAAATTTTTAATATTTTTTAATCGCTTTATGAATTTTTCTTGAAGGCTAGCATTGTGATCCATTAAATATAAATCATAGGCCAGCTGAATGTATGCAGTAACGGCACCGGTCATTTGAAGTTTCTCGATACTACCTTCAGCTACCTGAGCCGCCTGTTGCAAAGTGCATAGATGGTGATACCAGACCAAGATTGGGTGTCTTATTTTTAAAGGCTTTCTTAATTCCAAATTACCCCAATCGCTACCCATTGCAATTTTGATATATGCAAACAGAAAGTCATGAAAGGTTTTCCAGCCAGCCGAATGTATTAGCCTATTCTTAATCGCAACAAACCTTACTCCATTTACTTCCGCTGAAATTATTGGCCGGCCTAAGCCCTGCTGTTTTTGTCTTTGATACTCTTTTGCTTCATGCTCCGCCCTCAATTGATAAAACATCTGCTGATGCCGTTCAATGGTCGATATTTCTCCATGGCATTTTTTATATTTCTTGCCACTGCCGCAACTGCAAGGATCATTTCTACCAATTTTTGACATTCAATCTTCTTTATATAGTCCTACCGGACAATCTGCTGGTCGTTTAGTGTTCCAGATCTCAATTAATTTATCTTTATTTGTGGAGTGCCATTGCTTAATGGTTCTCTCCCATTTATCTAGACTACCATTCAACTTTTGGCAATCTTCTATGGAAAAATTAGCGCTTTCTTGACCATATAACACCCTAAAATGAGGAGGTGGATGCTCATTTGAAAAAACCTCTATCTTCAATCCATCGATTCGAGCAACCAGAAATTCAGTTAAGTAGCGAGTACCTCTATCATTAATAATTGACCTAATACATAACTCGCGAAGCAATGTTCGGCTTATTTCTTCTGGAACGATAATCACCCATTGATTATTCATATTTGATAGATTACTAACATAGATAAAAAAAACCAACCAGAAGCTTGATATTTTCATTTCTGGTGGTCAACCAGACTTGAACCTGGGACCAAAGGATTATGCTTCCTACTACAGTTTCCTCAGCCTGTTTCCAGTTTTTATTCTGGACTGTCTCTTGTCTTTACGACCTACCCGTATAGTCTCTTCATCTTCTAAACATTGCTGGTTAGCTTGGCTCGAGATTACCACGCTATTACGCAGAGGCTTCCCCAAATTTGAGTAGTCCTACATACTATCAGAGTGAGCATACTAATATGCAACCTATTGGTAACAAACCATGACATTTTAAATGCTTTAGGTTTACTACCTTTAAGTCCTATGCTCTAACCTACTTAGCTACGGGCCCTAAAACTTTACTTTAACTACACACCTTTTAATGGGTTCTTTACTACTTAAAACCACATAAAAACCGTATTTAATACACACCTCGGTTTTTGCTCTGGTATGTAGTCGGTGCGTAGTGAATTTAATCCATATTTTTTACCACTAACCTCTTAAAATCATTAAATTCTTTGTTACAAGACCCATTGGGCTTCTTTCTTATGAGTCAGGTAAAGTTATTAGATGGTGTATAGAAAGGCAAGATAAACAACCCATTGCCATAGCATCACTATGGGATGTCTGGGTGAACCCAGATGATGGTCAAAAGGTGGTGAGTTTTACCATGCTGACCTGTAATTCAGACAGTCATCCTGTCATGAATCCGTTTTCATAAAGCTGATGAAGAAAAACGCACTCCAGTGGTACTCAATGACGATCAACTGTTAGCCTGGTTATCCATCACTCCTGGAGACGCCCTCCACTTCATGAACTGGAACCATTAACCACCTGTTCTGCCCCAACTAAACCGGTACGCAAATAATGGTTATATTTGATTCATTAAAATGATATAGCGTTTAAATTTATCCCTACTGTTTCTTATGTGGGTTGGATGTTTAAATAAAGTCTCTACCAAGTCTATACTGGTGTCTAGCATTGAATCGCTTAATGATCTAATTTAGTGGCCGTATAAGAAAACAGGTTTAATAATATACCCTGGCATTTATACTGGGTCTTATACAGGTTTCTCCACCTTGATTTACTGACTGTTTGTTTTATTGACTAGTCTTTTGACGTTTTTACTAATTGCCTATGTTGCTGAACATCAATACATGTTCTGCATCTCATTTGGTATTTTGTTCTGTATCTGATTTATTTTTTTGTTCTGCATCACAGTTTATATTTTATGTTTCTTAATAACTTAAAACATAACAAACAAGGCTTACTCTGTATCAGATGAATGGTCCTTCATCAAGAAACGTTCAACCTTTTACGTCGTTTTTTTGTTATGAGATTGATCTAAGAATCACTTATTCGGCTCTGCCAACAGGATTTTAAAAAATCAGCTTCTAATGTTATGAGATTAAAAAAACATCTCCCCTTTTCTGATTGACGGAATCAGGTCCACTAAGCAATAGTATAAAGTAAAAAAAGCCTGCTGATTTTATCAATCAACAGGCTTAAACGACTTCTACAAATTGCATCGACTGCCCCCCTTTTACGATGTCTTCCCTTTACTATTTTTCACTCTGTGTTGCGCGTTTAACTTCCGAGTGAAC
>JAJZTL010000009.1 GCA_021848965.1 Pseudomonadota bacterium | reverse complement strand
AAAAGTAAAAATACAAATGGCCAGTAAAGTACGCTCCTACAATGGCTTAATGGTTCATATTTTTGGAAAATTGACGGTGGTTTTTAATTTATTATTATCTAAATTCAGCTGTTAATTGGCATTATAGTCTTAGAAATACCTTCTTGATGCAACTGGCGCATTTTAACTTTAGGCTCAACTCCATAAGTAAAGTAATCTTTTGCGCTTTTTTGTTTAGCACTTACCTTCTGATGAATTGCCCTATCAATCGGCGGTTGTATTTTTATTAGACTCCTTTCTTTTCCCTCTAAAATTTCATCAGCAACCGTAATCAGATCTCTAAAAACAGGAGCTGGGACGTACTTATATTTTTTAGCTTCTTGGCGTTTTTCCTGAAAAGCTTGAATAAGCTCTTGAGTAACATCTTCTGCTAACCCTTTTTTCATTAAAATTGCACGCATTTCACTTTCCGTATAAGGCGGTAAACTACACGTTTGCATTCGCCTTGATAGTGCAGTACTTGCGGCCCGACGCCCTGCCATCGTCACCGGATTTTGCGTTCCAATAATCATAAATCCTGGTTTCTGCGGTGGAATACCTTCAGGCGTTTCTCCCATCAGTAAACTGTTCAATAATTGCTCCATCATAGGCGCACTATTAATTTCATCAATAATCACTACCGCTCCTTCATGAAAAGCTTTGATAAGACAATTTTTTTTCGCTTCAAATTCCATTCCGACAGGAATGCGGTAAAAAGCATTTGTATCCGGTGGCGGTTGATACGTGAGGTTAGTATCACCTTCTGTAAACCCTTGCCCTACAAGATATTGAATCACCATCTCACTCTTACCAATTCCAGGCTCACCTTCGAGGATAACACCGCCAAGTCCTCCATAAAGTTGTGCTCTATTCTGGTTATCTTTATTGACTATATTTTGCTCCCTTCGATATTCTCTCAAAGACATATAATCATGTAGCAGATGCATGACAGCCTTTCTAGACTCCGTCCACAAAAAATCAGATGACTGTCTTTTATTTTTGGATTCTATGGTTGGACGTTTTAAATCCATTGGCGGAAAAGCCTTTAAAAATGCCGAAAGCTCTTTTTCTGGCACAAGATTTGCACTAATATTTTGCGCATAAAATTGTGCCACTTTTCTTATTTCATTGATATCATCCGTTGGATATTGGCGCACCCAATTGCTCACCAACAGTGCCATCATTTGCACTTCACGAGGAGAAATTAATACCTCATTTTGAGCGCTAGGCAACTCTAAAATGGCTTGATACACCGCCAATAATTCCTGTGCAATAATTTTACTCTGCGCTAAAGTCAATTGAGTATTTTCAAAAATAGGTCGAATAACCTTTTCATAAATAAAAGAAACTGACAAAGGCTCAAAAACTAATGCATTTCCATGTCGTTCAAATAATGTCGCTAAATGGCGTTCATCTCCATAACTCAATGGATTTCCTGCAAAAATAACTTTATGATTCGGCGTTAATGGATAATACTGTCCATTAACGATTATTCCTGGTGGAATACGAAATAATCCTTCAAACTGACTCCATTGAGAAGGAGATAAATTCGCTTCATCAATAAAAAGTATTTTTTCCACTCCCCAAAATTCATCATATTCGCTATAACTTAACCATTCAAGCAATTGTTCTGGCTTTTCGCCAAAATATAATTGACGATTTTCTTTCTGAAAATCTTGTTTAACAAAACTCGTTTTTCCAATACCTGTAAGACCTGCTAAAAAGACATATGGTTGATTCTGTTCAAATAATATTTTATCTACCGCATCGCGGCGAGCTTGAGTAAACGCCTCGGCTTTAGCCGCATTATCTTCTTCTGGATTAAATTTTTCTAATTGAATTTTGGGTGATAAATGTGTTAAACCTAACCATGCACCATTGGAAGATATCTCAACTGCTTCCGAATGATGTTTGATATACTGTAAGCGTGTTGTTAATTCAATCAAAGAATATTTATTTAAACACTCCCACTCTTCTTGCTGCAAACGTGCAAGATGATCAAGCGTAAATCCCTTATTCAATAAGATGGCTTTTTTATCTTCATCTGTAATTTGATGTGAAACATTAGGCATAAAATTAACAGGCTTTGAACTGACTAAAATAAGCTCTCCTTTTGTCTCAGGACTCTCAGGATTTTGCAGCCGTTTCATTAAAAAATATGCAAGACCATCTAATAGCTCATCAGAAAAACTTCCCGTTAAAATGACTTTTCTTCCTTTATTTAACTCCAACATTAATGCTTGCATCGTTTCAGTAAAACGATACTTTAGGGTGCCCTTTTCTACTTCTCCATCAATAAAAAGCAGCAAATCGCTGGCAGTATATTCAGAAACATCAAAGACCAACGATGAATTCATATCCTTAGGATCCATGGTATTTTGTGCCGTTAATTGCGCAATCGTGGCATCAGGATCATTCGAGTAAATACACGTTGTTTTTTCTTCTGCATGACATTCTTCTCTTTGCACATAAACAGAAGGTTGAAACAGATCTGTGGGAATATTTTCTGCTAAAGATTGCCATTCTTTAAGCAATTCCACTCCAGGCGCACAAGTAATTGAAAGTTTTAGTTGTGGGTATTTTTTAGCTTCATTAAAAAATATTCCCCACTCATCCTCACTTAAACTCCGAGTCACGTAAATATTTAAGATTTCACTTGTCTTATTTTCTTCTAAAATACCTACTTTAGTCGTTAATGTTTTTTTCTCATTATTGACCTTATAACGCTGAATAAAATCCATTAATACCGTCGGATTTAATATACAAGCATTCATTGGCGGTGTAACAGATGAAGCTCCCCATGAAGAAACGCTTTCTAATATTGACTTCCATGCATATCCTTCACTCGTTACCAGCAACTGTCCTTGTAGCAACTGAGTCAGTTGTTCGGTATTTAACTCAGCAATGGTTTCTCCCTCATATATAACTTTTCCATATAAGGCCAATTGTTGCAAGAAAACCTCAAATGTATCATCCTCTTGAGGTGGATTCTGAATCTCAATGGTTGTGCCAAGGGCTAGTTTTTGAATAAGTTCCCCTGGTTTAAATACCAATTCTCCTTCTTCAAATATCCACTCACCTATTAATTGAATCTGCCATGCGGAAGAATGGCATAAATTAATCACCTCATGTGAAGTTAATTCTTTTTCTGTGTTTTCAAGAGATGTAAGAATAGGTCTTTCTGCTTGAGGAATGATCGAGGGTGCTTGAGACACAGCACCCTTAAAGCGCGAATAAAAATCAGCTCCTTTATAACTTTCTGGACTATTGGGATCTATTAAACCAATAATAAGAGCATTGTCAGGTACAGGCGTTCCATCTGCTTCGCGCTTGTCATTGAGCAAACTATTTAAACGAACAATATCCTCTGCTTCAAAGTTGGCATAATTTACAATGAGAATAGGCGCCCTATCATCTGAATTACTTTTATTTTGCACTAAAAAATCATGTAAAGGCCCGCCGCCCGTCGCTTCCTGGTGTAGTACTCCTCTATTTCGATCTATATCATTACGCTGAATAAAGGGAGCCGAACAGACCAAATCATCAGGAGAATGAATATAAAAAACCGGCCTTGCAATATTTTTAGCATGCAGCCAAATTTCTCTATTTAAATTTTGTAAATCTTTTCGAGGCACATGAATCAAATGTTGCTTATCTTTTTCTTCTTCTCCGCCTTTCAATATGGCTTGAATATAACTTAAACAATTATCTTGTGTGGTTTTTTTGACTTTCCACGTTTCAAATCGTCTTGCATATTTTACAGAGGGTAGCAAATCGAAATTAATGGGTATGCTTTGATGCGCCGGCCTACTATTTATCCAAGGAACAGCAGGATGTCCACCCAAATCGCATCGTATCCACACACCATCCTGTTTAATCTCCACAAACATATGACCATCATTACCTACAATTCGTACTGGAATATCAGGATGTTCTTTCTGCATCAAGCATTTGAATGCTGTTGCCCGATGCCGGCAAGCACCCACTCTTTGTTCTCGGATCGCTCTGATGACATAATCTTCGTTACTTTCTCCTAGACGTTTTTCTTTTTCATAATTTAACTTCAATGCATTTGTTTTTATAACATTGACAGGAAAAGATTTGAACTCATTCACAAGAGCCTGAATAGCAGGATTAAGAGGTGGCTTTTGAATCTCAGAAGGTTTTATCAAAAAATCTATTGTTACTTTTTGAGTTCCTGTTCCTCTTTTTTGTCGAATATAATATAAATTATCATATTCAGAGTATCGTATTTCGATGTTTTCTGCTCCTTCTTCAGGAGCAATATGATAGTGTGTCATGACTTCATCAGGAGAAAGAGAAGCAATAGACTGCCATTCTTCTCCTAATTCAAATGTTTGTTTTCCATAATAGCAGTTTCTATAGTGAGGATGAGAACGTCCCAATTTCCAAACATCTCTATTTTCACGCTGTAAGTTATGGCAAGGAACGAGATCTTTTTCCTCGATGGAACGATGATTATAAATTTCAAATTCAGTGCCATTCTCTGGAAAAGAAGCCATATCAAAGGTTTGAAGTCGATATCTCGTAGGTAAAATGGGCAAATATCCATTGATAGGATAAAAAATCCAGTTAAAATTTACTGCACTTAAATCTAACTGAGTTTTCGTATCGACCTTTTGTTTTGAAAACAACGTAGAAACAGATGCAGATTCCTTTTCTAAGTTTTCACTATTGTTTGTTTTACGAGAAGATACCGAAAACATACTGCCTAAATATTGCCCCATGCTCCTATTTGAGCTAGCAACTGCTTTCTCTCGAGCAACTGCCCTCTGTTTTTCAGTATATCGTGCTCGTGCTGCAATAGACATTTCATCAACATAAGGAATTTTGTCAAGTAATGCTTTTAATTGAGACGTTATTTCAATATTAGCCCCTAAAGATAATGAATAAAGATTTGGGCAAGCCTCTAACAAATTAATCATACTTTCTATTGAAACAGCAGTATCTAATATATCAATTTTTTTGACATGCAAAAGACTATTTTTTGATAAAGTCAGTTTTGCATCAGATAAATTACCCCCTGATAATGTAAAGACTTGAAGTCTTGGTGCCGCCTTAAGCAAAATATTTAATTGTCCTGCTGAAAGCTCACTATTAGAAGCGCGTATCTCTTCCAGTAAAGGAAGACTATTCTCTGCTAATTGCAACAACCTTTGAGAAAGCGGAGATCCCAAACATCGAATTCTTTTAAGATTAGGTGCTGCCTTTAATATCATGTTTAACTCTTCAATAGAAATAGAACTATATGAGATATCTATTTCTTCGAGCCAAGGAAGGCTATTAGGCTCTAAACCAGATAAATGACCATTGACGAATCCTCCGACAAAACTAAAAAACTTTAAATGAGACGCTGCTTTTAAAAGTGAAATTAAACTTTCCCCAGAAAGAGTACTTTCTGTTAAATTAATTCTCTCCAAATGAAGAAATTTCCTCATTTCTAAGCCAATAACTTTTTGTGATAAATCGCTACCCGTTAAATCAATACTCTTAAGATTAGGTGCTGCTTTCAATAATTGAATTAAATTATCTGTTAAGATATATCGACTATATTGAAGACTTATTTCTTCTAAATGTGAAAGGCTATTTTCTTCAAAACGCCATAATTCACTGCTCAAATCACTTTTAAATAATGTAATATTCTTAGCTCTGTCAGCCGCTCTCAATAGAATATTTAATTGTGCGATAGAAAAGTTGCACTCATATAAAAAAATTTCATTAATTAAAGGTAAAGAATGAGGTGTCAGGGTTAGTTCACCTTGAGTTAATTTGCTATGAAGTAAATGAATCCTTTTTCCCTTAAAAGAATTTTCTAATAAATCACTGAAAAAGGGCAATGAATTACATGCGTATATCTTAAGTGTATCAAGATAACTCAAATGCTGAGCAAGATAATGTATCCCCTTCTCTAAATTTTCTTTGTATATTAATTCAACATTTTTAAGATTTGGAGCCACTTTAGAAAGTTGTATAAACTGTTGGTCATCCATGAGCTCTATTGCTCTACCTGCGAATATAATTTTTTCAAGGCTAGGAAAAGCATTATCTGATGCCTCATTGATTCTTTGTAAAATTTTCTCACAGAGCGCCAACGAAAATGGAGAACTACAACGTATTGATAAAAATTCACATTGTTCTAACACTCCAGGACGCTCAATTACTTGAGATAAAAACTTATTTTCCTCTTCGACAGCTGTAGGAGGAATATCATATAATTCAATTGCTTTATATCGCTCAACAACAGGCAGTTTTAAGGGTGATTCTTCTAATTTTTTTCTTTCCTGGTAGGTTCCATTGTTTAATGCATATAACTCCAAAAAGGTTATCGCGGGTTGCGCACTATTGATAATTTTTTCGGCTTTATCCGTTTTTACTCTATCATAGCCTAAACTCCGTGAAAAACGAGCATCAAGCCCTCTAGCGTTATCTGGCAATGGATCCAATAATTGGTTTAATAAATAATCATCCAAAATACATATATTATCTCGCGTCAGTGACTTGTACTGAGCTAATGCTATTTTTTCAATTACCTCGGGAAACTCTGGTGTAATTCTGTAGCGAAGAATCTCTTGGCTTAAAAGTGAAGGATCCTCCAAAGGGATGACTTTATTTTCTTGCCAAACATATAATGAAAATCCCTCTTTTTGTAATTGCGCTAATTTCTCTTTAACTTTCTTAAGTTTATGAGACATCCATATATTCGCCGTCCAATCAGCTAAAATTAACTTTTTTGGTTTTAATTTAATAACCGGATTTAATTCTTGCCAACATTTTTTCGTTCGCGGAATACGTGCAGGCTTTAAAATTCCTGGTGGCGCACTTCTATATCTTCGTGCCCCGCTTATCCCATGATAATATAAATATGTATTTGACATACTCATAGTATAATGGTTTTTTGAGGCATTGAAACTCTAAGACACCCAGTTATTTTACTATTTTACCTATTACCATAAATTGGATGTCAATAAATAATACATAAATGTAATTGGAAAAAAATTGGGGGGTCTGGTTTTCAATCGCTTGTTGACTTGAGGGGAGGATTAGAGCTGCGTCAATTAGGAGCTCAATTTAGCTCGTCGTTAGTATTCAAGAGGCTTCGTGATCATTGAAATATAAAGTTTTATTTTTAAAAATGACGTTTTGATCAAAATAAATAGTACTTTGGTCAAATATAAAATCAATATGTTGGCTATTTTTTACACTTCCACCAATTCCAAGATGAAACCCTGGATAACGTTCCTCAAAAGGAGCTCCGCAGCCAACTAATGAAATAATTCCTGTATTAGTACCTATTCCCAATTCTACCACTTGGCTATTGGCTTTATTATAAGCAACATAATCCTTTAATGCTTTGTCTAATGCTGTACAACAAGAGGTAATGTCAGTAACAACACTGTTAACAATTTTTATTTTGATCTGATTCGCTTCTGTAATAAGCCCAAATTTAATTCCAAAGGGAATTTGGCTTTGTAATGCACCAGTAAAATAGATTTCACCATTTAAAGTGGGAGAAAAAGTTGAAATTTCGCTTGGTAATAAAGTAGAACGATGATTACAGCCATCAAGATTTGTCCATTTAGCATGTGTAATCTCAGCAATAATGTTGCTTCCGTTATTATCAGTTATACGAATTGAAGAAGCATTTATTCCCTGTTGAATTAAATTCTTATTTTGCTTTGCAATGACACTAGGATGACATGCAAAAATTTCTGAAAATGCATTTCCTATATCACGAAGAAACATCACCTTATTTATGGTAGATTTAAATTGTGGAATAATTTCACGGTAATAATAAGACAACTTATCTTTTTGATAAATATCAGCAACATCAAAGAAAAATATCACAAAATCATACGAATCAATCAGCTCAAAATTCACATTGAAGATATCCATTTCATGTGTATGAATAGACAATGACGACTGATTACTTTGCTTAAGCCCTTGAGCAAGATAAAAATAGCCTTCTTCATAGAAAAAGGCTATTTTTTGTGCGTGTGGTAAAAAGTTTTTTAAATACGTTGATAGATAATCAAAAAAAAACGTTTCAGCCACGATGTTAACAACCAAAAAATATTAGAATTTTTAATCCGATTACCAAACTGAAGAAATATATGCTGCTTGTTCAGTGCATTCTTCCCTTGTTGCCTCATCATCAATTAATTCTATTTCATAAAAATCTACTAAATTTGTGTCTTGTGTAGTCATGGTATTACTCCAAATATTAAAATTTATTATATAGACCATTGATATTATACCAAAAAATTTTAAAAATGTATGTAATATTTTACAAATTTAATCAAAACATAATATTATCGAGCTAAAACCGAAATGTGTGTGACTCAAGTAGCATATTTACTATAGAAACATTTGATGCAGGAATGGGAAAATCTTTATGGGCCCAACTTTTTAAGTCAATCCATTTTATATCAAGTTGTCCATCAGATATTTTAGGTTGACCTTTGTATTGCGTAATTAAATATACATGTAATTGAACTGCTTTATCAGGATAATGGTGGATAATCGACGTAAATGGCTTAAATTCTTCAATTACAATAGCAATTTCTTCTTGAAACTCACGTTTAAGAGCATTTTCTAAAGACTCACCTGGCTCGACTTTGCCGCCAGGAAACTCCCATAATCCTCCTTGATGTAAATATAAAGCTCTTTGAGTCATGAGCACTTTTTGCGAAGAATCTATTAAAACACCTACAACAACTTGTAAAGGAGAGTTCAAACTAGAGTGAGTCCTAGAGTTGTCCATGACAATGCTTGAACTTTTTACCCGAACCACAAGGGCAGGATTCATTTCGACCCACTTTCTTTTCAGGTCGTCGAAAAGGAACTACTGTGCTAGTCGCTTGCTCTTCTGTGCTGTCTTCATTCTGCATTTCCTCCATAACTTCTGCTGTGAGCGTATCAATCAGTTCTTCATGTTCAAAATGCATCTCATGAGCTACCTGCGCGCGACGCTGTTCTTCCACTTCTACGACATCTTCAGGAGTTTGAATTTGAACACGCAATAATACACTCATAACATCATACTTCATGCGCTCAACCATCTCTGAAAACATTTGAAAAGCTTCACGTTGATATTCTTGTTTAGGATCTTTTTGAGCATATCCTCGCAAATGAATCCCTTGACGTAGGTATTCCATTGCACTTAAATGTTCTTTCCAATGAGAGTCTAATGCACTTAACATAACTGATTTCACAAATTGCGTTAATACAGTCGGCTCTATTTGCTTTTCTTTTTCTTGCCAAGATTCTAAGGCTTTTTCAATAACTCTTTGCCGTATTCCTTCTAAATCCAAATTCTTTTCGTTATCTAGCCAATGCTTGATAGGAAAAATCAAATCAAAATCACTGGATAATTGATGCTCAAGATCAACCACTTTCCATTGTTCTTCCATGCTATCATGAGGAAGATGAGTATCAACAACTGAGCCAATCACTTCTTGAATTAAATTCAATACATTTTCACGTAAATCTTCGCTTGCCATTACTTCTGCACGACGGCTATAAACAACTTTACGTTGATCATTTGCAACATCATCATACTGTAATAATTGCTTACGAATATCAAAATGATGCCCTTCTACTTTGCGTTGCGCATTTTCAATCGCTTTAGTAATCCACGAATGCTCAATAGCTTCGCCAGGTTTCATTCCTAATCGCTTCATTAAAGATGCTAGACGCTCAGAAGCAAAAATACGCATTAAATTATCTTCTAATGATAAATAAAAACGACTACTTCCAGCATCACCTTGTCGTCCAGCGCGTCCTCTCAATTGATTATCAATTCTTCTGGATTCGTGACGTTCTGAACCAATAATTCGTAACCCTCCCGCAGTAAGCACCTCATCATGCACCTTTTGCCAAGATTCCTTAACATGCTGAATTTCTTCTTCGGAAGCGTCTAAAGGTAAAGTCTGCAAGGCTGTTTCCAAACTACCGCCTAAAACAATATCTGTTCCTCGGCCAGCCATATTTGTTGCAATAGTTACCATACCAGGACGACCAGCTTCCGCAATAATATGAGCCTCTTTTTCATGAAACTTTGCATTTAATACTTGATGCGAAATGTTTTCCTTTTGCAATAAACGTGATAGCAATTCAGATGCTTCAATAGATGCTGTTCCAACGAGAACAGGCTGACGCTTTTTCTGGCAATCTCGAATATCTACAATAATTGCCTTAAACTTTTCTTCTTGCGTTAGATAAATCAAATCCGGCATATCTTGGCGAATCATGGGGCGATTTGTTGGAATAACTAAAACTTCTAAACCATAAATTTGTTGTAATTCATACGCTTCAGTATCTGCGGTTCCAGTCATTCCTGATAATTTTTGATAACCTCTAAAATAATTCTGGAATGTAATAGAAGCTAATGTTTGGTTTTCTTGCTGAATAGGAACACCTTCTTTAGCTTCTACAGCTTGGTGTAATCCTTCTGACCATCGACGTCCTGGCATAGTACGTCCAGTATGTTCATCAACAATAATAACCTGCTTGTCCTTTACAATATAATCTACATCTCGCTGAAAAAGAGCATGAGCTCTTAAAGCCGCATTTAAATGATGTAACAGAGAAATATTATGCGCTGAATACAGATTGTCATTTTCTTTCAACAAATCATCTTGCTTCAATAAGCCTTCAATTTTGATTTGTCCTTCTTCAGTTAAAAAAGCTTGTCGATGCTTTTCATCAACTGAATAATCACCCGGTCCATTTTCTTCTTCTTGACGAAGAAGCTGTGGAATTAAACGATTCATGCTGATATATAACGCAGAACTGTCTTCGGCCATACCAGAAATAATTAATGGTGTTCTAGCTTCATCAATCAGAATAGAATCCACTTCGTCAATAATAGCAAAATTTAAAGAACGTTGAACTTTATTTTCCAAAGAAAATGCCATGTTATCACGCAAATAATCAAAGCCAAATTCATTATTTGTTCCATAAGTGATATCAGCTAAGTAAGCTTTCTTTTTTTCGTCAAAAGGTTGATCAGCATAGATAACACCTACTGTTAGACCTAAAAACTCATAAACAGGTCGCATCCATTCACAATCACGTTTTACTAAATAATCGTTAACAGTAATGACATGAACGCCTTCAGCCGTTAGTGCATTTAAATAGGCTGACAAAGTCGCTACTAAAGTTTTACCTTCTCCGGTTCGCATTTCGGCAATATTACCTTCATGCATTACCATGCCACCAATAAGCTGAACATCAAAGTGTCTTTGGCCTAAAACACGCCAAGCTGCTTCACGAACAGTTGCAAATGCTTCGGGCAAAATCGTTGTTAAGGATTGTCCTTTTTCCAAACGGTCACGAAACTCTTTTGTTTTGGCAGTCAGCTCAAAATCTTTTAAAGCCTTAATCTTCGGCTCTAATGCATTAATTTGATCCACAGTCTGACGCATTCTTTTAATAACACGATCATTTCGACTGCCAAAAAATTTTTTAATTAATTGATTAAACACGTAATTCTGCGCAGGTTAGGCATTAGTATCTTCTTGAGAACTCTCTGAAGAAAGAGATCGATCAACTAGCTCAATAATTGCCATAGGCGCTGAATCACCTTTACGATAACCACATTTAATAATTCTTAAATATCCACCGGGACGTTTTTCATAACGAGGACCCAAAATTGTAAATAATTTATGAACCGCATCTTTATCACGCATTCTAGAAAATATTAAACGTCTATTGGCCACACTATCAATCTTAGCTGTTGTAATATAAGGCTCAATAACTCTACGTAGCTCCTTCGCTTTAGGTAAAGTTGTGCGAATAAGTTCATGCTTAATGAGTGACGCACACATATTACTAAACATGGCCAAACGATGGCTAGTTGTACGACTGAGATGTCTACCAGCTTTACGATGATGCATTTTCTGCTCCTATTCTTCTTTTTTTGCTTTACTGGAAGCCACTACCTTAGGCTTCTTTTTATTATCGTCATTTGTATTAAAGTCAAAGCTCTCTTCTATAATAGAAAATTCACCATCTTCAGCTTTTTGTCCAAGAATGTCAGTAGACGATATTTTGACGGCTTCCAATCCTTCAGGTGGCCAACCTTCGAGTTTTGTTCCTAAAGAAAGGGAACGCGCTGCTAAAACATCCTTAATTTCATTCAATGATTTTTTACCTAAATTAGGCATTTTCATTAATTCGATTTCAGTTCTTTGAACTAACTCACCAATGTAATAAGTTTTTTCATTCTTAAGACAATTTACCGATCTTACAGTTAACTCTAAATCATCAATAGGACGAAGTAAAATTGGATCGAACAAAGGCGAACCTTTGGAAGACTCTGTGTGCTCTTCATATTTTAAATCAACAAAGGAAGCTAATTGCTCCTGTAAAATTGTTGCTGAAATTTTAATTGCTTCCTCAGGATCAATTGTTCCGTTGGTATGCAAATCAATAACTAATTTGTCCAAATTAGTTCTTTGTTCAACACGAGCATTTTCAACACTATAGCTCACTTTCTTAACAGGAGAGAAAGAAGTATCTAAACGCAGAACACCTACTTTTTGACCATGTTCATTTTTGTTATGAACGTATACTTCGGCACCCGCATCGGCATGCCTTTTTGACTCTAAATTTAGTACATCATCTAAATCTGATGACTTTGATTTTTCTAAAAAAAGAGAAGCATCCTGAGATGAAATGGGTTCATTTACACAGTAGCCTCTTCCTTTAGAAATTTTTAAAGTCATATTTAGTTGGCCATGTGGATTTAAATGAGCAATAACATGCTCTGGGTTTATAATATCCACATCGTGAGTTAGTTCAATATCACCAGCAGTAACAACACCTTCTCCAGTTTTCTTCAAAGACAAAGAAACCTCTTGTCTGCCATTTAACTTAATAGCAATACCTTTTAAATTTAATAAGATATCAATGACATCTTCACGAACACCATCAATTGCACTGTACTCATGTAGTACATTTTCTATTTCAACTTCAGTTATTGCGCAACCAGGCATAGAAGATAAAAGAATACGTCTTAATGCATTGCCTAAGGTGTGCCCAAAACCTCTCTCTAGAGGTTCTAAAACAATTTTTGAATGAAAGCGACTTTCCTCTTGTATTTTAATTACTTTGGGCGTCAAAAAATCATTTGTATCAACATTTATATTGCTCATTTAACAACCTCAAGATCTATTATTTAGAGTAAAGCTCAACCACTAACTTAACGTTATAATCAGACGGCAAATCAGACATCTGGGGAAAACTTGATAGCACTCCACTTGTTGCTTTATGATCTACATTCAACCAATCACAAGCAGCTCTCTGTTCTGATAGCGCCAAAGCAGCAATAATACGTGCTTGCTTTTTTGAGTGTTCTCGAACACTCACCACATCACCAATTTTCACCAGATAAGATGGAATATTGACTGTATGACCATTAACAGCAATAGATTTGTGACTGACTAACTGTCTTGCTTCAGCTCGAGTAGAAGCAAATCCCATACGATAAACTAAATTATCTAATCTTCTTTCTAATAGAATTAATAAATTATCACCTGTCGCTCCTTTTTGAGCAGAAGCTTTGTGGTAATAGTTACTAAACTGTTTTTCTAGCAAACCATAAATTCTTTTCAATTTTTGTTTTGCACGTAACTGTTGAGAGTAATCAGTACCACGACCTTTTTTAGCTCCATGCTGCCCAGGAGCTGCTGTTGGTTTACATTTTGTATCAAGCGATCTTACGCCACTTTTCAGCATTAGATCTGCGCCCTCTCTTCTTGCCAATTTACACTTAGGACCTATATATCTAGCCATTAAGCTTGCCCCCGAAACTTTTCATTATCAAAATCATTTATAAAATAAAACTAATCTTCTTTAGTATGTTCTATACTCTTCGTTTTTTGGATGGACGACAACCATTATGTGGAATACCTGTAACATCAGATATTTCCACAATTTTAAAACCAAGAGCAATGAGCGACCTAATAGAAGATTCTCGACCAGGTCCTGGACCTCGGACAAAAACAATCACAGATTTCATTCCGTACTCATCTCTTGCAACAATACCCGCTTTTTCGGCTGCAACCTGAGCAGCAAAAGGAGTACTTTTTCGAGACCCTCTAAAACCTGCTCCACCTGCTGTGGCCCAAGATAATGCATTACCTTGTCTATCAGTAAAGGTAATAAGGGTATTATTAAATGATGAAAAAACATGCACGACACCGTCAGTAACCAGCCGTTTGTTCTTCTTACGCACTTTTGTTTTTTTGTCTACTGTTGCCATAATTCTCTAAAATCTTCTTAAATCAATTTTTCTAAATAAACTTAAATTTACTTAGTACCGCGTTGCTTTCCTTTTCTAGTTCGAGCATTTGTTTTTGTGCGTTGCCCTCTTACTGGCAATCCACGTCGATGTCGCTGTCCTCTATAGCAACCTAAATCAATTAACCGCTTAATATTCATAGAAATTTGGCGTCGCAAATCTCCTTCAACAGTCAGCGCTGCAATTTGTCCACGAAGCTTTTCAAGTTCTTCTTCCGTTAAATCTTTAACTTTTACATCTGTTTTCACCCCTGCTTGCTCGCATATTTTACGGGATGTAGCTCGACCAATGCCATAAATAGACATCAAGGCTATCTCAGTATGTTTTTGTTCTGGTATATTAATACCGGCTATTCGTGCCATATTGCTAATTCTCCACAGAATGTTAGGCTTTTATATAAAGGGGCAATAGACTACCGCATTTTTAAAATAATATCAAGCAACTATTTTAAAACATCGCGACAAATACTTGTCTCTACCCTTGCCTTTGTTTATGTTTTGTATCTTTACAAATAACTCTTACAACTCTATTGCGTCGAACAATTTTACAATTGCGACACAATTTTTTTACTGATGCTCTTACTTTCATAAGTAATCTCCTTTATACCTTTAAACTTTCACCAATCTATAAAATACCCGGCATACGGGCACCTTTTAGAGGGCTCTTTTTCATTAATGATTCATATTGATGTGATACAAGATGTGATTGAATTTGGGCAATAAAATCCATAATTACCACAACAATAATCAGCAATGATGTACCTCCAAAATAAAAAGGAACATGCCAAGCATATCGAAAAATTTCAGGCAAGAGACACACTAGTACTAAATATAAAGCGCCAATAAGTGTTAATCTTGTCATGACTTGATCTACATACGTTGCCGTTTGCTCACCTGGACGAATACCAGGGATAAATGCTCCTGACTTCTTTAAATTATCTGCTGTATCTTTAGGATTAAATACTAATGCAGTATAGAAAAAAGCAAAAAATATAATTGCAGATGTATACAATACTAAATAAAGCAATTGATCTGGAGATAGCATTTGTCCAATATCTCCTAACCATTCCATCCCTTTACTGTTGCCAAACCAACGACATAAAGTCGCAGGTAATATGATTATACTTGAAGCAAAAATAGGAGGAATGACGCCTGCCATATTAATCTTTAATGGCAAATGCGTGCTCTGAGCAGCAAAAATTTTCTTCCCTTGAGTTCTTTGGGGATAATTAACACGTATGCGTCTTTGCGCACGCTCCATAAAAACAACAAAACCTATTACAGCAACAACAAGTAGCAACATAAAAATCAAAGAAACACCTTGCATTTGCCCATCACGAACTTGTTCAAATACTTCACTTAGTGAAGCTGGCAAGCGTGATACAATACCAGAAAAGATGATCAAAGATATTCCATTACCGACTCCCTTTTCAGTAATTTGCTCACCTAGCCACATTAAAAACATAGTTCCTGTGACTAAAGTCAAGGTTGCAGTCAAATAAAAAAGAAAACCAGCTTCCAATACAATCCCATTGCTAGCTAACCACTTAGCCATACCCAAAGATTGAAAAACAGCTAAAACCAGCGTTGCGTAACGAGTATACTGATTAATCTTTCTCTTTCCAGAACCGCCCTCTTTTTTTAATTGTTCTAATTTTGGTGACAGAACACTGAATAACTGAATAATAATAGACGCTGAGATATAGGGCATAATACCAATAGCAAACAACGTCAAATGTGATAAAGCCCCACCAGAAAACATATTAAACAAACCCAAAATGGAATTTTGCTGATCTCCAAATAAATGAGCTAATTTTTCTGGGTTAAGTCCAGGAACTGGAATATGTGACCCTAGTCGGTAAACAAGAATTCCAATTAGTACAAAAAACAAGCGATGCTTGAGTTCTGAAAAATTTCCTTTCTCCGACTTTTTTCCTGAACCAATTCCTTTACTGTTACTAGGCTTCAATGACTTTACCACCTTTTTCTTCAATAGCTTCCCTAACGCCTTTAGTTACTTTAATTCCTTTTACTGTAACTGCTTGAGCTAGTTCACCGGAAAAAAACACTTTTACATATTTAATATTCTTATTAACAAGACCGCATGATTTAAGACAATCCAAATCTATAACATCTGCCTTCACAAAATTTAAATCACCCAATCTAATTTGCGCCGTTTCAAGGCTCTTGCGTGAAGTAAAGCCTACTTTAGGAAGTCGCCGTTGTATAGGCATCTGTCCACCTTCGAAGCCTATTTTGTGATAACCGCCAGCACGCGCTTTTTGACCTTTATGTCCACGACCACAAGTCTTACCTAAACCAGAGCCAATACCACGACCTACTCGTCTTGGTGCTATTTTTGAACCTTCCGCAGGTCTCAGTGTATTTAAGGATAATGTATTCATTATTGTTGATTGACCTCTTCAACTTTTAAGAGATAATTTAACTTTTTAACCATGCCCATAATCGTAGGTGAACATCTCTGAATAACAGAGGAATGCATTTTTCTCAACCCTAAAGCATGAGCAGTACGAATATGACCTGGCAATCGACCAATTAAACTTTTAACTAAAGTTATTTTTAATTCTTTATGCTGCATCTTTCACCTCTCTCTTTAATCCTTTTCCACTACGTTGTGCAATAACATCATGTACTGTTTTTCCGCGCTTAGCAGCCACAAAATCAGGTGTAGCCATATTCACTAAAGCATCTATAGTTGCTCTAACCACATTAGTTGGTGTCGAAGAACCAATACTTTTTGCTAAAATATTTTGAACGCCTAACACTTCAAATACAGCGCGCATAGCACCACCAGCAATAATTCCAGTACCTTCTGAAGCAGGCTTTAAAAACACTTTGGAAGCACCATAAGACCATGTTAATTCATGGGGAACAGTCCCTTTAGTTAAAGGAACATAAATCATGTTCTTGCGAGCACGCTCCATTGCTTTTTGAATAGCTACAGGGACCTCACGCGCTTTGCCGCGCCCGACTCCAATTTTCCCATTTCCGTCGCCTACTACAACTAAAACAGAGAAACCGAATACTCGACCACCCTTTACAACCTTAGCAGTTCTGGCCACTGAAACAAGCTTTTCGCTTAAACCATCACTTCTTGTTGATTCATCAAAAGTTGCCATATTTCTGCTCCTTAAAACTCTAACTCACCACGAGCCGCATCAGCTAACGCTTTAATACGACCGTGATATCTAAATCCTGAACGATCAAATGCAACTTTACAAATGCCTATAGCTTTTGCGCGTTTTGCAATCATAGATCCCACATGCGCCGCCTTCTCAGTCTTTGTGGCTCCTTCTTTACTTTCAGAACGAAACTCTTTATCCAATGTAGAGGCAACAGCTAAAACTTTTGATTGCAGATTTTCCTCTACAATAATTTGAGCATATATGTGTTGTGACGATCGATGTACTGTCAATCGAGGAATTTGCTGTTCACGAATTCTATATCGTGTTTTTTTTGCTCGTCGAACACGTGCGTCTTTTTTTGTCATCGCTTTATACCCTATTTTTTCTTGGTTTCTTTACGCTTAATAATTTCATTAGCGTATTTGATGCCTTTACCTTTATAAGGCTCAGGTGGACGATAAGAACGAATTTCAGCAGCTGTTTGTCCTAACAATTGTTTATTAATAGACGAAAGAACTATCGTCGTATTATTAGGGGTCTCAGCAGAAACTCCTTCTGGTAATTCAAAGTCAACAGGATGTGAAAAACCCAAAGATAAAGCAATAGTTTTTTCTTTGGCTTGTGCACGGTAACCAACACCTACTAATTCAAGAGTTTTTTCAAACCCTTGAGAAACACCTTTGACCATATTATTTAACAATGATCGGACAGTTCCACTCATTGCATTTGCTTCTCTATCAGTTGTTTTAGCAGTAACTTGAATGAATTTTTGAGTGCCATTATCGTCCAACTTCAATTCAACATTTTTAATAAATGCTAAAGAAAGATGGCCTCTTGGCCCTTTTACATTCACCTGTTTTTGCTCTAGAACAACCTCAACCCCATTAGGAAGCAATATAGGGGATTTAGCCACTCGACTAGCCATGTTTTTTATTCTCCAAAGTCTTTATTAAGCCACTTCGCACAATACTTCGCCACCAATTCCAAGCGCCTTTGCTTTAGGGTGGCTCATAATACCTTGGGAAGTAGAAATAATAGCTATACCAAAACCTGGAATATCTTGAAGATCATTGACTCCACGATATATCCTCAATCCAACTTTACTGATTCGCTTAATACGATTAATAACTGGTTTTCCTCGGTAATATTTCAATTCAATTTCCAAATCCTTTTTTACATCTCCTAAAACAGAATAGCTTTGAATGTAACCTTCTTCACATAACACACGAGCGATACCTTCTTTTATTTTAGAGAAGGGAAGAATGATTTTTTGATGCATTGCTGCTTGACTGTTTCTAATTCTTGTTAGCAAATCAGCTATAGGGTCTTGCATATTCACAATATAAACTCCAAATTAAGTAACTCTAGCTTACCAGCTTGCCTTTCTTCCGCCTGGAATATCACCTTGCATCAAATGGTTTCTTAAGCAAATTCGACAAAGCTTAAATCTTTGATACACAGCATGAGGGCGCCCACACTGAGAGCAACGTTTTATTACGCGAATACCATTTGAATCTTTAGGTAATTTTTGCAATTGCACTTGCGCACTCATTACTGCATCAAAATCCTGATTAACAAAGGCTGAACGCATGCTTTCCTTTATTGCAGCACGGCGTTGCAGGTACTTTTTAGAAATCTCTAGACGTCTCTTTTCTCGAGCCAGCATTGAAGTTTTAGCCACGTCACACACCCTCTTTTTTAGTATTTTTATCACGGAATGGAAAGTTAAACGCATCCAACAAAGCTCGTGCTTCCTCATTTGATTTAGCACTTGTTGTTACACAAATATCCAACCCACGAATTGTATCAATTTTATCATAGTCAATTTCTGGAAAGACTATTTGCTCTTGAATACCTAAGCTATAATTACCACTACCATCAAACGACTTTGGGTTAAGACCTCTAAAATCTCTAATTCGAGGAATAGCCACACTAATTAGTCTATCTAAAAACTCATACATTCGTTCACCACGAAGTGTCACTTTGCAGCCAATTGGCCAGCCTTCTCGAATTTTAAAACCTGCAATTGACTTTTTTGCCATTGTCACCTGAGGTTTTTGCCCTGAAATTCGTTCCATATCAGCACATGCAGCCGTTAAAACTTTTTTATCAGCAACAGCTTCGCCAACACCCATATTTAGTGTAATTTTAACAATTTTAGGTACTTGCATTGCACTTGTAAAATTGAATGTTTTCTTCAGTTCTGGAACTACTGTTTTGAGATAATACTCTTTCAAATGAGCCATTAAACTACCTACTCTTCACAATAACTATTATTGAACAGCTTCTACCGCTTCACCGTTTGATTTATAATAACGGATCTTTTTCAGTTTAGTACTGCCTTCCTCTTTAATGAATTTAAACCCAACCCTATCCGCCTTCTGCGTTTTAGGGTTAAGCAGCGCTACATTTGAAATGTGTAATGGCGCTTCCTTCTCAACAATGCCTCCCTCAACCTGTTGGTTAGGATTAGGCTTTACATGCTTCTTTACTAAGTTTACTCCAGCAACAAGCACACGATTAAGCAAAACCTTAACAACAGTTCCTTTCATTCCTTTGCTTTTTCCGGCAACAACTATGACGGAATCACCTTTTATAATTTTCTTCATTTATAACACCTCAGGAGCAAGAGAAATAATTTTCATGAAAGCTTTTCTCAACTCTCGAGTAACTGGACCAAAAATACGAGTTCCAATAGGCTCTCGCTGATTATTTAAAATTACAGCCGCATTGCTATCAAATCTAATTAATGAGCCATCAGGACGACGAACACCTTTTTTTGTTCTAACAACAACAGCATTCATTACGTCTCCTTTTTTCACTTTGCTTTTAGGCATAGCTTCTTTGACACTAACCTTAATAATATCGCCAACGCCAGCATAGCGTCGTTTAGATCCACCCAACACCTTGAAGCACATTACTTTCCGAGCGCCGCTATTATCGGCAACATCTAGTACAGTTTGCATCTGTATCATTATTACATTTCTCCAATCAACTTACCGAGCAGTTAACCTAACTGTTCGACCCACCCCTTTTATTAGCAATAAGCACAAACTTCACTGTTAACAAAACTGGGGCATCGATTATACCAACTTTTCAATTAATTACAAGCACTTAGATAGTACTAGTTTCAGCTTTTTGAGCAACTTCAGCATTAGTTGTCCGAATAACTTCCATTAATTCCCATGTTTTAGTCTTAGAAACTGGACGGGTCTCACGAATTTTAACTAAATCACCCAAATGACATTGATTATCAGGATCATGTGCATGCATTTTACTAGAACGAATCACATACTTTTCATATTTTGAGTGTTTAACCTTTCTTTCAACAAGAACCACAATGGTTTTATCCATTTTATTACTAACAACTTTTCCAGTTACAGTTTTCATTCTTTTTCACCCATTTGCTTTTCTGTGAGTAAGGTTTTTATTCGAGCGATGCTTTTTCTAATTTCTTTTAGACGGTGATTTTTCTTTAATTGACCAGTAGCACGCTGAATTCTAAAAGACAACTGCTCTTTCAATAAAGCTAGCTGCTCTTCTTTAAGAGCTTCTGCACTCATTTCTTTAAGTTGTTGTTTCAATTCACATTCTTTCATTACATCACCGTTCGTTCTTCAAACTTTACTTTCAATGGCAATTTAGCTGCAGCTAATTGAAATGCTTCAATAGCTAATTCTCTTGACATACCATCCATTTCAAATAACATTTTACCGGGTTGAATAAGAGCTACCCAGTATTCAACATTTCCTTTACCTTTACCCTGACGTACTTCTAAAGGTTTCTGCGTAATTGGCTTATCAGGAAATATTCGAATCCAAACCTGCCCGCCTCGTTTAATTGCGCGTGTCATAGCTCGTCGAGCTGATTCAATTTGTCGAGCAGTAATTCGACCTCGTTCTACTGCTTTCAAACCAAATTGCCCAAAACTTACTTTATTTCCCGTTGTTGCTAAACCACGGTTTCTGCCTTTTTGTTGTTTTCTATATTGCGTTCGTTTTGGTTGTAACATAATTATATTCCACCCACATTTTGTGTCTGTTCATCGAGCATTTTTCTTTTCTGGGGCAAAACTTCGCCTTTAAATATCCAAACCTTTACACCGATAATACCATAAGTCGTTTTAGCTCGCGCAGTGCCATAATCAACATTTGCACGAAATGTATGAAGAGGAACACGACCTTCTCTATACCATTCGCTGCGCGCAATTTCAGCGCCACCTAAGCGTCCACTCACACAAATTTTAACACCTTTTGCGCCCGCTTTTAAAGCGCTAGAAACAGCTCGTTTCATAGCACGACGAAACATAACCCGATTTTCCAGTTGTTGTGCAACACTCTCAGCAACCAGAACAGCTTCTATTTCAGGCTTTCGAATTTCTTCTATATTAACATGAACAGGAACTCCCAATAGCTTGGTCATTTCTTGTTTTATGCCTTCTACACCACCACCCTTTTTCCCAATAATCACACCAGGTCTTGCACTATATATTGTAATACGTGCGTTTTTTGCTGGTCTTTCAATAAGAATGCGACTTATAGCTGCTTGCATTAATTTATTTTTGAGATATTTTCTTGCGGTAATATCTTGATTTAATAAATCAGCATAATTGCCATCTGCATACCATTTAGAATTCCAGTCTTCAACAATACCTAATCTGATGCCTTTTGGATGAACCTTTTGCCCCATTACTCAGCACCTCCGCTTATATTACTCATCTCAGATAGTTCCACTCTAATATGACAACTTCTTTTTGTAATTCGGTTACCCCGACCTTTTGCTCTAGCAAAAACTCTCTTTTGAGTAGGACCTGGATTAACGCTAATAGCATGAACAATTAAATCATCTATATCTGCGCCTTCTAAATTTTCGGCATTAGCAACTGCAGATTCGAGAACTTTCTTTATTAGTTCAGCACCTTTTTTAGGCATAAAACTCAAAATTTGTAAAGCTTCACCTACCGGTCGACGTCTAATCATATTGGCAACTAATCGTCCCTTTTGAGGAGAAAGATGCGCATTTCTTAATATTGCTGAAACTGCCATTTTTACTTACCTTTATCTTTAGCTTTTTTATCACCAGAGTGCCCTTTGAATGTTCTAGTAGCAGCAAACTCACCCAGCTTATGCCCTACCATACCCTCAGTGACAAAAACAGGTACAAATACCTTGCCATTATGCACTGCAACTGTAAGACCTACAAACTCCGGATATATTGTTGAGCGTCTTGACCAGGTCTTTATTGGACGCTTATCTTTTTTCTCTTGCGCCAATTCGACTTTTTTCATCAAATGGTGGTCTATAAAAGGACCTTTCTTTATTGAACGAGACACGTGATTATCTCCATAACTCTATTTCTTTTTACGCGAACGCAATATCATTTTATCAGTTGATTTGTTATTGCGCGTTTTATAACCTTTAGTTGGCTGCCCCCATGGTGACACAGGATGACGTCCAGCTGAAGTTTTACCTTCTCCACCACCGTGCGGGTGATCAACAGGGTTCATTGCAACACCTCGCACTGTTGGACGTATACCTCTCCAACGAGATGCCCCGGCTTTACCTAAGACTTTTAAAGCATGTTCTGCATTCCCCACTTCACCAATAACAGCTTTACATGCAGATAAAACTTTACGCATTTCACCTGAACGCAATCTTAAAGTAGCATAAACTCCTTCTTTAGCAACAAGCTGAGCAGAGCAACCAGCACTTCGAATCATCTGTGCACCTTTACCTGGGCGCAACTCGACACAATGCACTGTTGTTCCCACAGGAATGTTTTTCAAAGGCAAGCAATTACCGACACTGATAGATGCACTTTCACCTGCTTGAACTTCCATCCCTACTTCTAGCCCTTTAGGGTGAATAATATACTGTCGCTCACCATCAGCATACAACAAAAGTGCAATATTAGCTGATCTGTTAGGATCATATTCCATTCTTTCCACTCGAGCAGGAACAGTTTTATTTCGTTTAAAATCAATAATACGGTATTGTCGTTTATGTCCACCACCTTGATGACGAACTGTAATACGACCTGCACTATTTCTACCTGCTTTTTTAACTAAAGTCTCAACTAAAGGTGCATAACCGCTACCGGTATGCAAATTTTTTCTACTGACTTTAATAACACCTCTCCGCCCAGGAGAAGTGGGTTTTATTTTTTCTAATGCCATAAAACTTAACCTGCCTCTGCAGTTGCAAAATTAATATCACCTTCAGCTAAAGAAACATAGGCTTTTTTCCAATCTTGCCTTTTTCCTAAACGAAGTGCAAAGCGTTTCTTTTTTCCTTTTACATTAAGAATAGTAACATCCTTAACTTTAACATTTTTAAAAAACATTTCAATTGCCGCTTTTACTTCAGCCTTTGTAGCTGTCCGAACAACTTTAAAAACAATTTGTTTATGTTGATCCGCAACTACTGAACTTTTTTCAGAAACAACTGGACCAATTAAAACTTTAAATAGCCTTTCATTATTCACTAAACGACCCATCTTAAACTCCTCCTAGAGCATTATTCAATGCAGCCAACGCATCAGAAGCAATCAAGACCGTTTCATGCTGAATTAAGCTAATCGGCTCAACTCCTGCCACATCAATAACTTGAATACATGGCAAGTTTCTTGTCGCCAAATATATATTCACATTAACTTCCAAACAAATAAGTAATAAATTTTCAGCATTTATTTCAGGAGTTTTCTTTACTAGTTTATTTAAAAACTCTTTAAAAACTTTTGTTTTTGGCTTTTCACAATCAAAACCATCACAAACAATTAGACGACCTTGTCTATTCAACTCGGAGAGTATACTACAAATTGATTTTTTGTACATCTTCTTATTGATTTTTTGTTCATAACTTCTAGGTTTAGCAGCAAATATCACACCACCTTTACGCCACAGAGGACTACGAATAGTTCCAGCACGCGCACGTCCTGTTCCTTTTTGTCGCCAAGGTTTAATGCCACCACCACGAACTTCTGCTCGTGTTTTTTGTGCTGAATTACCTGAACGCATACGAGCTTGTAATGCAACAACAACTTGATGTATTAAACCCTCATTATAATCACAATTAAAAATAGCTTCATTAACAGCTACTTTCTGCGCTTCTTTTCCTTCGGATCCATTGATGGATATTAACTTTAGTTCCATCATTTACCTCCTATTGCCTGTTTCTTTACAGCAGGTATAATTGTAACACAGTTTCCAGGAGCGCCTGGAATAGCACCTTTAATTAATATGAGATTTTTCTCTTTATCTACCTTTACAATCTGTAAATTTTGTACAGTACATCGAACATTCCCCATCTGTCCAGACATTTTCTTGCCTTTAAAAACACGACCAGGTGTTTGGTTTTGTCCGATAGAACCTGGCACACGGTGTGAACGAGAGTTACCATGTGTATTATCTTGAGTTCTAAAGTTATAACGTTTTACAGTCCCAGCAAAACCCTTACCTTTAGAAGTTCCGACCACATCAACATATTCTCCTTCAGAGAAAAGAGAAACTTCAAATGTTTGCCCAAGATTTATAGATTTTAGCTGCTCAACTTCCGCCGGAGTCTCCATACGAAACTCTAGCAGTTTAACTCCAGGCTCAACCTTTGCTTTTGCATAGTGTCCTGCTATTGGTTTCGTTAAGCGACTAACTTTTTGCGCACCAAAAGAAACCTGAACAGCATGATAACCATCCGTTTCATCACTTTTTATTTGCGTCACCTGATTAGGTAATACTTCAATTACTGAGACCGGTATAGATTGACCCGCTTCAAATATGCGAGTCATTCCACATTTACGGCCTATTAAACCCACTGTCATTTTCTACCCCTTGCATCAAAAACATTTAAAAGGATTGAATTTGAATAATCTTAATTAATCATCCAAACTAATCTGAACCTCAACACCAGCTGCCAGATCTAGTTTCATCAGGGCATCCACTGTTTTGTCAGTAGGTTGAACAATAACAATTAAACGTTTATGCGTGCGAATTTCATATTGATCACGAGCATCTTTATTCACGTGAGGAGAAATAAGCACCGTAATAATTTCCTTTCTCACAGGGAGGGGAATGGGGCCACGAATTTGTGCCCCAGTACGTTTCGCTGTCTCAACAATTTCTTTTGTTGCTTGATCTATCAAGCGATGATCAAAAGACTTCAATCTGATTTTAATGTTTTGATTTGCATTCATCGTGTTACTCAATTATTACTCAGTAATCTTAGACACAACTCCCGCACCGACGGTACGACCGCCTTCACGGATAGCGAATCGAAGACCTTCTTCCATTGCAATAGGTGAAATTAATGTTACGCTGATTTCAACATTATCACCTGGCATAACCATCTCAATTCCTTCTTTCAGCGTTACCACTCCTGTTACGTCAGTTGTTCTGAAATAAAATTGTGGGCGATAGCCATTAAAGAATGGGGTGTGACGTCCACCTTCTTCTTTAGAAAGGATGTATACTTGCGCCTCAAATTTTGTATGAGGAGTAATAGAACCCGGTTTCGCTAAGACTTGCCCCCGTTCAACTTCATCGCGCTTCGTACCACGTAAGAGAACACCAACGTTATCTCCAGCCTGACCTTGATCAAGCAGTTTTCTAAACATTTCAACACCAGTACAGGTTGTCTTTGTTGTATCTTTCAAACCAACAATTTCAATTTCCTCACCCACTTTAATAATACCGCGCTCAACACGACCAGTCACTACTGTACCACGACCAGAAATTGAAAACACGTCTTCAATAGGTAATAAGAAAGGTTGATCGACATCACGTACAGGATCTTCTAAATAAGAATCTAAAGCATCTAACAGTTTCAAAACAGCAGGAACACCAATTTCACTTTGATCGCCTTCGATAGCTTTCAAAGCAGAACCTGTAATAACTGGAATTTCGTCTCCTGGAAAGCCATAGTGAGTCAATAAGTCTCTCACTTCCATTTCAACTAACTCAAGTAGTTCTTTGTCATCAACCATATCTGCTTTGTTAAGGAAAACAACGACCTTTGGAACACCCACTTGACGAGCAAGCAAGATATGTTCACGTGTTTGAGGCATAGGACCATCAGCTGCAGATACAACAAGAATAGCAGCATCCATTTGCGCAGCACCAGTGATCATGTTTTTCACATAGTCAGCATGTCCTGGACAATCCACATGACCATAATGTCGCTTTTTAGTTTGATATTCAACATGTGCAGTATTAATGGTAATACCACGAGCTCTTTCTTCTGGAGCAGCATCAATTTTGTCATAAGGCACATATGATGCTCCACCAAATGCTTCACCAGCGACTTTTGTAATAGCTGCAGTTAGCGTTGTTTTACCATGATCTACGTGACCAATAGTACCCACGTTCATGTGGGCTAATGTTCTTTCAAATTTTGCCTTTGCCATTTTGTTGCTACCTCTTATTAATTAATACTAAGTTTATATAAAAATTACTTCCTGTCGATCACTGCTTCAGCGATATTCTTAGGTGCTTCCATATACTTTGCAAACTCCATCGTGTACGTTGCTCTTCCTTGGGTTGCTGAACGCAAATCAGTTGCATAACCAAACATTTCTGCTAATGGTACTTCCGCACGGATTGTTTTTCCAGCAGGAGTGTCTTCCATTCCTTGAACAAGACCTCTTCGACGATTCAAATCCCCCATAACGTCACCCATGTAATCTTCAGGAGTAACGACTTCAACTTTCATAATAGGTTCAAGTAAAACGGGATGTGCGTTTGCAGCACCTTGTTTGAACCCCATAGAACCAGCGATTTTAAAGGCCATTTCGCTAGAGTCTACTTCATGAAAAGAACCATCAAACAGTGTTACTTTAACATCAACCACTGGATAACCAGCAATAACACCATTTTCCATCTGTTCTTTAATACCTTTATCGACCGCTGGAATATATTCCTTCGGAATAACTCCACCAACGATAGCGTTTTCAAATTGATAGCCCGATCCGGGTTCACCTGGTTCTAGCTTCAACCAAACGTGTCCATATTGTCCTCGACCACCTGACTGACGGATAAACTTACCTTCTTGCTCAACAGGTTTTCTGATAGTTTCTCTATAAGCAACTTGAGGCTTTCCGACATTAGCTTCAACACCAAACTCCCGCTTCATACGATCAACAATAATTTCCAAATGAAGCTCTCCCATTCCTTCAATAATGGTTTGTCCAGACTCTTCATCTGTATGAACCCTAAAAGAAGGATCTTCTTGTGCTAACTTACCTAATGCAATACCCATTTTTTCTTGATCTGCTTTAGTTTTTGGTTCGACAGCCACCGCAATAACAGGCTCTGGAAACTCCATTCGCTCTAATGTAATAATATTGCTTTCATTACACAATGTATCGCCCGTTGTTACCGTTTTTAGGCCAACTGCCGCAGCAATATCACCGGCTCTGACTTCTTTAATTTCTTCTCTGGTATTTGCATGCATTTGCAGAATACGACCAATTCGCTCACGCTTACCTTTCACAGGGTTATAAACACTATCACCAGCCTTAAGAACACCAGAGTAAACTCTGAAGAAAGCTAAAGAGCCAACATAGGGGTCTGTAGCTATTTTAAAAGCCAATGCTGAAAATGGTTCATCATAAGAAGCTTTGCGTTCAGCTTCATTATCATCTTCATCAATTCCTTTAACCGGCGGAATATCTAAAGGAGAAGGCAGATAATCAATAACAGCATCTAAAACAGATTGAACACCTTTATTTTTGAAAGCAGAACCACACAGCATAGGCACAACTTGGCTTACAAGTGTTCTTGCCCGCAATCCTTGACGAATTTCTTGCTCGGTTAATTCATGACCTTCAAGATATTTTTCCATTAGGGTTTCATTCGCTTCAGCAGCAGCTTCCACCAACCTCATTCGCCATTCATCGGCAGCTTCTTTTAGATCTTCAGGAATATCTTTCAAGTCAAAAGTAGTTCCCTTGTTTTCTTCATGCCAATAAATTGCTTTCATACGAATTAAGTCAACTACTCCAGCAAAATTATCTTCGGCACCAATAGGTAATTGAATTGGGACAGGGCATGAACCAAGTCTATTTTTAATTTGATCAACAACTCGGTAGAAGTTAGCTCCCATTCGATCCATTTTATTAACAAATGCCAAACGTGGAACGCCATATTTGTTAGCCTGTCTCCATACAGTTTCAGATTGAGGTTCTACACCAGCCACTGAGTCAAACACAGCAACAGCACCATCAAGCACACGTAAAGACCGCTCTACCTCAATAGTGAAATCCACGTGCCCTGGCGTATCAATGATGTTAACACGATGTAATGGATATTGCTTTTCGGAACCAGGCCAGAAACAAGTAGTCGCAGCTGCAGTAATAGTAATACCACGCTCTTGTTCTTGCTCCATCCAATCCATTGTTGCAGTTCCTTCATGAACTTCACCAATTTTATGCGATACTCCAGTATAATACAGGATACGTTCTGTTGTTGTCGTTTTTCCCGCATCAATGTGCGCCATAATACCAATGTTACGATACTGGGCTAACGGAATAACTTGACTCACTTGACTCACAATGCTTACCTCTTAATTCCACCGAAAGTGCGCGAAAGCTTGGTTTGCTTTTGCCATTCGATGCGTTTCTTCTCTTTTCTTGACCGAATTACCTTTTCCATCTAAAGCTTCTAAAAGCTCTCCTGTTAACCGCTGTAACATCCCTTTTTCTCCCCGACCTCTAGCGGCTTGAATAATCCAACGCATTGCCAATGCCATTCCTCGTTGCTCTTTTACTTCGACAGGAATTTGATAAGTAGCACCACCCACACGTCGGGAACGGACTTCCACTGTTGGACGCACATTATCTAGAGCCAATTCAAAATAATGCAAAGGGCTAGAACTACCTGAGCGCCCAGCGTCTCCACTTTCGTCCTCATCGCCTTTAGCTGAAGCATGAGACTCTTTTCGACGGCTTGCTTTTTCATTCAGCGAATCTAAAGCACCATAAACAACTTTCTCAGCAATAGACTTTTTGCCATCTAACATTAAAACATTAATAAACTTGGCAAGCACCTGACTACCGAACTTAGGATCGGGCAAAATTTCTCGTTTGGCCGCTACTCTTCTTCTTGGCATAATATTTACTTCTTATCTTTATCTTTTGGTCTCTTCGTTCCATATTTAGAACGACCCTGTTTTCGATCATTAACACCAGACGTATCTAGACTGCCTCGAACCGTATGATAACGCACCCCTGGCAAATCCTTCACACGTCCTCCACGAATTAACACCACGGAGTGCTCTTGAAGATTATGACCCTCACCCCCGATATACGAGGTAACCTCATAGCCATTTGTCAAACGAACACGAGCCACTTTTCTCATTGCCGAGTTTGGCTTCTTCGGTGTCGTTGTATAGACTCTTGTACAAACTCCTCGTCTTTGTGGACATCCAGCTAACGCAGGAACTGTACTTTTCTCCCGAGACAACACTCTTGGCTTTCTCACTAACTGATTTACCGTAGCCATTATTAAGAAAAACTCCAAAAATTTAAAATTCCAACTTCCCTTTATATGGAACCAAAGGCACCTAAGGGTTAAAGAGGCCGTATTCTATATAAACATCAAATACTTGTCAACAACTCGACCAAAACTTTTTTACCCTTTCCACAAAAGCTCAAGCTGAAACCAATAAATCAAATAAATGAAATTCCTACGTTTAGAGGCTCAATTTTCATAAAATGGGCAATGCTTTGTCCAATATCAGCAAAAGTTTCGCGTCGCCCAATCCATTCATGATTTAAACTTGGACTAAAAAAAATTGCAGGGATATGTTCTCGCGTATGGTCTGAACCAGGGAACGTAGGATCGCAACCATGATCAGCCGTTAAAACAATTGCATCATCATAACCCAATAATGCCTCCAATTCCGGCAAGCGTTGATCGAATGCTTCCAATGCAGCTGCGTAACCTGCCGGATCCCGACGATGCCCATATTGTGAATCAAAATCAACAAAATTTGTAAAAATCAAACAATCCTTTGTTGTATTTTTTAATGCTTCTACTGTTGCGTCAAATAAGGCCATATTCCCATCAGCTGTAATTACTTTTGTCGTTCCAGAATGGGCAAAAATATCATCTGTTTTACCTATTGCAACCACTTCTTTACCCGCAGCTTTTAAACGATCAAGCAGTGTATCTGCAGGAGGCAGCACAGAATAATCATGACGATTTCCGGTACGTTTAAAACTACCGACATCTCCAACGAAAGGGCGCGCAATAACACGGCCTATATTATAAGAATCGACTAATTTACGCGCTATTTTACAAACTTCATAAAGTCGTTCTAAACCGAAATGCTGCTCATGCGCTGCAATTTGAAAGACACTATCAGCTGAAGTATATACAATAGGTTTTTTTGTTAGAATATGCTCTTCACCACATTCCACTAGAATATCGGTTCCTGATGCATGTTTATTGCCCAAAACACCAGGCAGACTAGCCTCTTGAACAAATTGTTGTATCAGTTCATCCGGAAAACAAGGAGTGATATTTGGAAAATATCCCCATGGAGTAGTCACTGGTACTCCTGTAATTTCCCAATGTCCACTTGGAGTATCTTTTCCTACACTTTTTTCTACAGCATATCCCCAAAGACTTTGCGGTTTCTCAATCACAGGACATCCCATTAGAGGCTCACCGCTACTGGCTAGTACAACATTTTGCAACCCTAAGCGAGAAAGATTGGGAATATTCAGCGGTTTTTTGCGTGTCTCATAACAATACTGGGCAATATGTCCTAAAGTATTAGCACCAACATCCCCATATTGTGCAGCATCTAAGCTAGCGCCAACCCCTAATGAATCAAGTAACAATACACACACTCTAGGCATTTTCTATCAACCATTATTAAAATAATTGGCCACTTTTTAACACGCTTTCTTGTTGTTTGTCAAAAATAAACACGCCAAAACTAGTTACAATTTTAAGCATTTTAGGCATAATATTATCATGCTTAGTTATCAACACAGTTACCACGCAGGCTGCTTTGCCGATGTAATGAAACATGCACTATTAACACGCATACTCAATTACTTGATAAAAAAGGATAAGCCGTTGCTATATTTGGATACCCATGCAGGGCGAGGACTTTATAATTTACAACACGAACACGCATTGAAAACACATGAAGCAAAAGCAGGAATTTTGCCTTTATGGGAAAATCGTACACAGCTTTCACCACTATTTTCAAATTATCTTGAAACTATTAACCGCGTGAATTCATCCAATGCCTTAAATTATTATCCAGGCTCTCCTGAAATTGCTCTTCAACTTTTACGTCAACAGGATAGGTTAGTATTTTGTGAGCTACATCCTTCAGAATTTGATTATCTTGCTCAAATATCTTTTCATGGACATCAAGGCTACGTAACAAAAGAAGATGGATTAAAAAATTTAAATGCCTTACTTCCGCCTATTGAACGCCGTGGACTTGTATTTATTGATCCGTCATATGAAAGAAAAATAGAATATCAAGAAGTAACCAAAGCCATTAAAGCAGCTTATAAAAAAAGCCCTACAATGACGTATTGCTTATGGTATCCACTGATTGACAATCAATTGCCTCCCCAATTTGTAAATAATTTAGAAGCAATTGCTCCAACAAATTATTTAAGACTTGAGTTTTATACCCATGCAACAACAAAGGGTATGACAGGCTCAGGATTATGGATTATTAATCCGCCTTATGTTCTTGCGGAAGAGGGAGAAAAAATGCTGCAAGAATTAAGCAAAATTATTCAATCTGACAGCGCATCATACTTAGTTGAACAAAAAACCACATAATTAACAAACCTTCTATCTCATACTTTTTTGACAAAAATCTGATATCTCCGTAGAATAACTTGCTTTACTTAAAAATGAATAGACAATATGATTGAAAAAATTCGCAATATTGCCATTATTGCTCACGTTGACCATGGCAAAACAACTTTAGTTGATAAACTACTCCAACAAAGTGGTACTTTAAACGATCGCGCTGCGCCGACACAACGCCTTATGGACTCAAACGCCTTAGAAAAGGAACGAGGAATCACTATTTTAGCTAAAAACACCGCCATTGAATGGGGGGGTTATACTATTAATATTGTAGATACGCCAGGACACGCAGACTTCGGAGGTGAAGTTGAACGTATTTTATCAATGGTAGACTCTGTTTTATTGTTAGTTGATGCTGTCGATGGACCTATGCCGCAAACACGGTTTGTCACGCAAAAAGCATTTGCTCAAAAACTTAATCCTATTGTGGTCATTAATAAAATTGATCGCCCAGGCGCACGTCCTGAATGGGTCATTAATCAAGTATTTGATTTATTTGATAAACTCGGTGCTACGGATGAACAGCTAGATTTTCCGATTGTTTACGCATCCGCTCTTGAGGGCTACGCACTTTTGGATCAAAATGATGCCAAAACCGATATGACCCCCTTATTTGAAACTATCAT
The DNA here is from genome assembly GCA_021848965.1 of Pseudomonadota bacterium. Lineage (GTDB taxonomy): Bacteria > Pseudomonadota > Gammaproteobacteria > Legionellales > Legionellaceae > CABHON01. Next base: position 4,045 of record JAJZTL010000009.1, on the reverse strand, counting down.
AAAAAAAGTTCACCCTCCTAAAGTGAATATCGATGGACCTTTTCAGATGCAAATTTCTTCATTAGATTATTCTAGCTATGTGGGTACTATTGGTATTGGCCGAATCACACGTGGAAAAATTAATGCAAAGTCCCCTGTGGTTATTCTTGATACAGAAAATCAACGTCGCTCAGGACGTATTTTACAAATTCTTGGCTTTAAAGGATTAGAAAAAGTAGAGCGCGAATCCGCCCATGCAGGTGATATTATTGCTATTACTGGGATTGAAAACTTACATATTTCAGATACGATTTGTGACCCAGCCATGCCCGAAACTTTACCTCCATTAAAGGTAGATGAACCCACCATCAGTATGACATTTCAAGTCAACACTTCTCCTTTCGCTGGCCGTGATGGCAAATATGTTACGAGTCGTAAACTACGTGAACGTCTAGATACTGAGCTTTTACATAACGTAGCGTTGCGAGTCGAAGACACCGAAGATCCTGACAAATTTAAAGTTTCTGGCCGGGGTGAATTACATTTAGGAATTCTCATTGAAACTATGCGTCGCGAAGGGTATGAATTAGCTATTTCTCGTCCTGAAGTTATTTTAAAACAAGAAGGTGATGTCATATTAGAGCCTTTTGAAACACTTGTCATGGATATTGAAGAGACTCACTTAGGCACGATTATGGAGCAAATAGGTCAACGCAAGGGTGATATGAGAGACATGCAACCCGATGGAAAGGGACGTGTTCGTCTTCATTATGTTATTCCTACACGAGGACTCATTGGTTTCCAAAATGAGTTTCTGACAGCTACTTCTGGCACCGGCTTAATTTATCATTTATTTGATCATTATGGCCCATGTGTCTCAACACATATCAAATCTCGACGACAAGGAGTACTTATTGCTAACAGTGAAGGAGTTGCTCGTGGTTATGCTTTGTGGAACCTACAAGAACGTGGTAAATTATTTATAGAACCACAAACTGAAGTGTATGAAGGTATGATTGTAGGATTACATTCTCGTGAAAATGATCTTGTTGTCAACGTAACAAAAGAGAAACAACTCACGAACATGCGTGCATCAGGTACCGATGAAAATATTATTTTAACTCCTCCCATTCGTTTAACCTTAGAACAAGCGATGGAAATGATTGACGACGATGAGCTCGTTGAAGTTACACCTTCTTTTTTACGTCTTCGAAAAAAATGGTTGAAAGAACATGAACGAAAAAAAACAAGTCGAGGTTAGATGCGCCATGAAAATATCTCCACGTCAACGTATTGTCGCAGGTAACTGGAAAATGAATGGCAGTAAATCTGCTAATCAAGCACTTTTAAATGATTTGCTGCAAAAATGTTCGCCTGCAGATATCTTAGCAAGCTGTATTGTTTTTCCTCCTTTTGTATATTTAGAGCAAACAGCGGCATTGCTTGGCAACACTTTTATCCATTGGGGAGCTCAAAATTTAAGTCCTTATGAAGGCCCAGGAGCTTACACAGGAGAGGTTTCCGCTGCCATGCTTAAGGACTTTGGATGTGCTTACGTGTTAATTGGACATTCAGAACGTCGCACTCTCTTTGCAGAAACACATACTATTGTTGCAGAAAAATTTCATATTGCTCAAAAGAATCAGTTAATTCCTATTTTATGTGTAGGTGAAACGCTGGACGAGCGAGATGCAGGCCGTGCAGAGATTGTTTTAGCAGAGCAATTAGCACCTATTAACTATTTTGAAAACTGCATTATTGCCTACGAGCCTGTTTGGGCTATTGGCACTGGGCTTACGGCAACACCAGAACAAGCTCAAGCGATGCATGCCTTTATTCGTCAATGCGTTGCCAAAAAAAATCCGATTTTTGCTGAGAAAATATCCATTCTGTATGGTGGTAGTGTGAAAGCCACAAATGCGCAAGCTCTTTTTTCTATGCCTGATATTGATGGTGCATTGGTCGGTGGAGCGTCTCTCGATGCAGATGAATTTTTAGCCATACTGAAATCTTTATAAAATCATTTTTTAAAGCAATTCCCATTAGCACAATTATTCACTTTTTCTTATGCTGAAGGAATCACAGGGAATAATTTCTTCAACTGGTTGCTTGCGAGAATGAGAAAAGTATGACAGTACACAAGTAATAGCACTTTTTTTCTTACCTCGACTACTTTCGCTATTATCATTTGAATTCCGTCTATAAGAAAGTTTTTCAGCATTTAATATTGCATAATCAAGATCTGCTTCATGCGATAATCTAAAACCCATAGATGCTTGTTCAGCTAATGAGTAAGAATCTCTTAAGCCAAACCTATCCAAATCTTTTGCTTTCTCCAAAGCCATTTTTTGAGATTCATCATCTATTATTCGAGGCACTTTCTCTAAGAGACTTAATAATAAATTTTTCACCTCATTCCAGGAGGATGCCGAAGAAGAGCGGTGCAATTCGATAGATAAGCTACGAAATAAACGACGTGCTGTTCTTGCTTCTGAGACAATCGTTGATTGGTTTTTTAATAACAATTCATTTAATTTGGCTTCAATTTTCGTTCTAAATTCGGCAATGTCAGAAATAGTATCAAATCTCATCGCTTGTTCTTTTAACTTTACCAAAAAATCTTTTGCCTCAGTGTGTATCCTATATTTCGAAAGATTATCTATACTACTTGAAATTTCAGCAGATATTTCATTTTGAAAATAAAAAATATTATTTTCAATATTGTCTCTCATTTGATCGTTAACCCAGTTCAATGTCGTCACTAAGTTACTTAGTTCAATTAAACAATGTTCCTGCATGAGGCATTCTAGATAAAAATTTTCAGGAATCGTCTTGCTGGAAAGAACCGCATATAAGTTATTAAACTGCTTTTGCTTCTCCTGTATTTCAATCAATCCCCTTTTCAAGTCAAACATGTGTCGAGAATTAAGAAATTCATTCATCCATGCAATTGCAGCAATTGTTTCACTTAGTACCGAATATATATAATTTTGATGCTGCTGTCTTTCCTTTAATAATTCATTTTTCTCTGTTGATTCGAGAGATAAACCCATCAATGAATTAAATTGCCTTTTATACTCTTCAAATCTATTCTTTCTTTCTAATATCTGCTGAAATAAAGCACTAATATCTGAATTTAGAGGGATTCTATTACGTAACACTTGGAACAGAATTGTATAAACAGTATAGTGGTAAGCTAATTGCATATGCGCATATCTTGCATCTTCAGAACTTGTATCAACGGGCGCTTCATAATTGTATATTGCGTCATACCATGTCTCACCTAGCTTTTCAAACTCTAAAATAATTCTATTAGCATCACTGGCTGGGTTCATACGTAAAACAATTTCTTCCACAATAGGCATAACGGCATAGCAAAGGAAAGCAGTTAATTCATCTGGATCTTTTGCCGACTCAATACTAGAACGTAACGCTACTAAGGCATCCTTTATTTCATTTACATGATTAAGATCTTGGGTATTCTGTGTCCAAACTAAGAAAGAAGATGTCACTTTTTCCTGTATTTTCTGGATGTGTTCTATTCTTTCTTGAATAATTCGGGGTAAACGAAAGCCGAATTGAAACTCATACGATATAGATCGATTAACAGTACTTTCAGACTCTGAAAACCATTGTTGTATAATAGCAATGAACTTTTCCTGATCAAACTTTACTAAATTAATATAAAAGGATAAACGATTAACAATAGAAACTAGTTTTTTTTCAATGTCAGCAGAAGAACTACATGTTTCTTTAAGAGTAAAAAAAACTCTTTTCAATGCATCTATTTTTGCTAGATCATCGGGATGTTCAATCCACTGTAAAAAAATATTGGCCGCAATTTCAATTTCTTTAGACATTTTACATCCCTCCGAACCAAAAGCCTTAAGGAAATGTTATGTAAAAAAATAAAAAATGTCAAATAAAATAAAAAAAGTGCAGGTACGCCCGGTAATTTTTTAAGTAAACGCAAGATAATCGATTCAAAAAGATAGGCGCAGTAATATTATTGAGCAATAAAGCCCATTCCAATAACTACAATATTTTAAGATCTCTTCGAACCAAA
>JAJZTL010000093.1 GCA_021848965.1 Pseudomonadota bacterium | reverse complement strand
AATTTTATTTTTGCTTTTGCCAAGACAGCCTGATTTATTTAGAATACCATTATAACAGGAAAATATTGAGTCTTTTATGCCAAAAGAAGGAAAGGCCAGAGTCTTAAGTGAAGCGGAGTTTAAGCGACTGCTTATTGTTGCCAAAGATGGGCAGTTTGCTATTAGAAATGTAGCACTTATTTTTTGCTCTTTTGGACTTGGACTTCGAGTGAAAGAAATTGCCTCTCTCACCATTGCAGATGTAGCCGATTACAACTATCAATTGACTGAAGAGATTTGTTTGAAGCGCTCAATGACCAAAGGTGAAAAGCAGCGTTACGCTTATCTTTCCAATGAAAAAATCCGCAAAGCGCTCCAAGCACATCTCGATACCCTAAAACATGTTGCACGAGAAAAACCCTTTTTTCAGACCCAACGTAAAAGTCGCTTTACGCCTAATAGTTTGCAAAAATGGTTCAAGTCACTCTATGATAAGGCAGGAATTATTGGAGCAAGTTCTCATTCTGGTCGACGTACTTTCATTACCCGCTTAATTGAGCAAGGCGCTGATATTAAAGCAGTCTCTCGCCTTGCAGGTCATGCCAACATTGTCACCACCGCAATTTATGTTGAAGACAACCCTGATCGCCTGAAACGTATTGCTAACTTGGCTATTTTCTAAATGACACCATGGTTTATTACTTTACCTTGGTTACACTATTTGGATTTTACCTACAATGAAGTCTACCATGAGGCACGCTTTGAAAAAGACAAACGCTATTATGTACTTCGTTTAGAGAAAGATTTACTAGATGATTGGACAATCACCGCTATTAACGGACGAATAAAATCCAAGTTGGGACAAAGAAGAATATTGGCTTTTTCAACGTACACAAATGCGTTTGCTCAATTCTTAATCATGATAAAAATCCGTTATCAGCATAATTATCGACTTAAAATTTTGTATAGTGAAAATATTTTTTCTCTTCACAATCTGCTGTTTCTTTTAGTATCACAAAAATATGCTAATAAAACCCATGCCAAAAGGAAGAAAAAACCAAGATCCGAGTTGAGTCAAAATAATTGTTCCACGACTGTTCAAAACAACTTATCTCATACAAAAGCATTCCAACTTGACTTATTTTTTTAATTTCTAAAAAGAAAAGTGATCATTAAATAATCAGACAGATTTAAGAGCGCTTTAATAGTGATTAGAAAGAAGCTGAGCTCTTGCCACACTTTACCATTCGCCGTAGTCCAATCGTCTCTTGAAGGTAAAATTTGGAGGTCATTTTTTTCCAGTATACCAGTAAAATTATAACTACAGACTCGAGGGCAAACATCTTCTAATTTTTCCACATAGTTATCCACTAATTTTGTGAATAAAAAAATAGCCCTACCCTTCCACCTTAAGATGGGCCATTAACCAATCTGCTTCCTCTAAAGAGTCAAAACTTATCACCACCCTACCTTTTCCTCCATCATTAAAATGGATGTTAACTTTGGATGAAAGTTTTTTCGATAATTGTGCCATCCAATCTTTCGTTTTTTGTTCAAATTGGGGATCTAGAAAAAACTCTTGTTTATCTTCTGGCATATTTAAGCGCTGAACCAATTTTTCAGTTTCCCTAACGGATAAAGACTTATTAATAATTATTTTTGCTGTTTCTGCTTGTTGTATACTCGACAAACTTAATAAAGCTCTGGCATGCCCCATTTCTAGTAATCCCATTTTTAACATTTCTTTTACCTCATCCGTGAGAGTAAGCAATCTAAGAAGATTAGTAACTGTTGTTCGCGATCTACCTAAAGTTTCAGCAACTTCACCATGCGTCATGTAACACTCTTCTATTAACCGCTGTATAGCTTGTGCTTCTTCCAATGGGTTTAAATCTTCTCTTTGAATGTTTTCAATTAAAGAAACTGCCATCCCGTTTGCTTTATTATATTTTCTGATGATTGCAGGGATTTTTTCTAATCCTACTATTTTAGCTGCACGCCAACGCCGTTCACCCGCAATAATTTGATATTCATTCCTATTATGATCTCTTTCTTTGACAAGAATAGGCTGTATAATCCCATGCTGTCGAATTGACGAGGCCAGTTCTTCTAGTGAAGCATCGCTAAAAAACTTTCTAGCCTGATTTTGATCTGGATAAATTTTTGATAGACACAGATCAATTGCTTCCAAGGATTGTATGTCATTTTTTAGATTAATTGGTTCAAAGGCAGGAAATTTCATATTAAACCGCCTCCATTTTAATTGGCTTCTCTAAATAATGTTGCTTTAATTTTTCTCGGGTTTCCAGAACAAATTTCTGCATGTTTTTAACATGCTCTTGATTATCTCCAGCTTTAGTATAACCTGATAGTTTTTCCCAATGATTAAGCTCTGCCTGTAAAGCGAATAATTTCTTTTCCCACTCAATTTGTTCATTAGATTCTTTTTCTTGAGAACCGTCTGGCTTAGATTCTTCCTTGAATTTATAATCATATTTTAAAGCACTAATAAAATATGGAATTGGATAAAAACCTGTGCGCTCTTTTTTTGCATATTTCTTGGTATAGTTAATCTTCTCTTGAATATATTCTTCTGAGTAGTTATTTATAATATTTTCTAATATAGACTCATTTAATATACCAAAAGTTACTTTTATTTCTTTATGCATCTTCTCATTTTCATAATCAATACAGCTGACTTCTGATTTTATTGTATTTTTTTTATTCTGGACTAACACCTCAAATCCAGTAATTTTTCTACCAACTCTTATTGGATCCAAACTAACAGCAAAATTAGCTCGATCATTAACCTCTTCTAATGAAGGCGAAATGACATTTCTTGTAAGTTCCCGCATACTTGGATATTTATCTTCAGGAACTCCTAAAATTTTTCTAAATGTATCTAACGAAATAATTTTATTTTTTTGTAAGTTAATAAACCGTGTACTATTTTCATAAAGAGCATGACCATATTTCGATTCAAATTCAGATTGCAGATCAACGTCAATAGTACCGTATATAGATGGATTAACTAGTAAATCAAGCATGATTTTATGAAAAGAAAAATTGATGGTATTATCCTGATAGAACGTAGGTGCACCATGTAAAACTCGTAAATTTAAAAAAGAGATATCTGTAGGTACCTTATCTTTCAATAAATTCCATTCTATTTTTAATGATGCCAACCCATCAATGGACTCTTTTAGATATTGGGTATTATTACTATTGAACTTAACTGCTTTTAACAGCTTAGAAAAAGGCATATTGCATTCGACAGCGACCGAATTTTGATGGCTATTTATGCGGCCATCTCCTTTTATTGCTTCATACAAAAGCACATTGACAATTTTCCGTTGCAATACACTCATTAAAGAGTATGCATGAATAATTGTTACATGTTTACGTATTGTTTTTTCAGCGAACATTACCCATTCCGTTTGGCCTTTTTTCTTATTTTTTCCTCATTATTCTACTCAAAATAGCAGCGCGTATTATGGCAGTTTGAGGGCCTCTTATATCAGGATATTCCTTTACAACTTCATTTCTCATATCAGAAAAAAAACATCGTTGCTTAAATGTCATGTAAATTTTATCAAATACAAAATTTTCACTATTCCCTTCTGCATTGAGTACCATTTCTTTGTAATCAGGATTTTCCTTTAACATTATGATGGCTTCGTTTACCCAATCAGTTTTCTTTTTTAAATTATATTTTTCAGAATTTAACAGAATTTCTCTGAGTGACTCTTTAATTTCTTTATTAATAGTAAATGTAATAATTTTCTTATCGTCTTCATTATTATTGAGTTTCAGTTTATTCATTTTAATCACACTTCCTGAGCAATTAGAGGAATTATTTTTTTAAAGCACTCCTCAACTGATTTACCATTATTCCATTGGACATTATTGCTTAACATATTCATTTGCTCGACGATGCTCTCGTGTAGAATGTTGCTTGAAACTAAGGCATCAAAGATAATTTTGGCAATATTGGGTTTTACCTTACCTAAACTAACATTTAATTGTTTACGTCCTCTTATTTCTTTTTTTGTAACTAACGAAAATTCAAGTTCTTTTTTTAGCTTAACAATTGCATCAAAGGATAGATTTTCTATGGCGGCCTTTAAGAGAACTTGTTGATGTTCTGCGTTTTCAACTGAAATAATTAATTCAATTAATTTTACATTCTCTATTTTTCCTTCAGCAATCGCCTGCTTTATCTCTGGACTAGCTTGCAAAATCAGGATATATCTTCGAGATTGTGTTATAGACATTCCCGTTAAATCACTTAATACTTTTGATGTTATTTTCTCGCTATCACTTTTTTCTTTATTTTCGTTTAAATACTCTTTAACAATAGCCTCAATACTCGCAACTCTTTCAGCCAGAGATAAGTCAACACGCTCATTATTCTCAATCCACTGTAGAACTCTTAACTTTGTACCAACAGGTCGTTGACTTGCAATTCTTGCTATAATTTCCTTTTTACCAGCAATCGCTGAGGCCAAGGTTCTACGTTCACCAGCGATTAAACGACATTTGTTCCCAAACCTGTATACAAATATGGGGTTAATTAACTGATCATCTAGTATAGTTTTTGCTAATGATTCAAGTGACTTCCAATCATTTTTCTTTTTTGCATAGTCAGGATCAGAAGGATCTATTCCATTCATAGCATCATGAAGAGTGAGGGCTAGTTCACGATTGTTTTCTGGATCAAGTTCTATTTTATCTAAGGATAATACTTCTATTGACAGTTCCCCAGCATAATCATTGGCAATCGCCAGTGTTCTTGATATGGCTTCCTTTGTCTCTCCGGTTTTGACTGGATTTAGTTTGAATTTACTAACCATAAGAAGCCTCCTTTTCTTCTATTTTGTTGTATACATTATGAAATACCCTGTCATATACATAAGAACACCATTTTTCACTCTCAATTCTAGCTAAATGTGTTTGCGGTAGGTTAAATACACAATTAGGTTTTGCATCTTCTACTACTAATTCTGAATAAATAGTTCTTTGGGCGATCGGAGGTAACAACCATTCTTCTGATTTCTCTATCGAACGCAAGTCATTAAGGAACTTAGTATGTACTGCTGTTTTACGAACTTGGTTAGGTAAAATTCCCGCTATTTTGATTGTGTCATCTTTTACTCTTCTAAGTTGCTCTTGTGAAATTGCTTGGATCATACCTATGGTTCCATTAATACCATATTGTTCTAGTTCAGTTGGCAATAGTCCATGAGTTGCTGCTCGCAACCCTGCCATTGTTAGTGGGCCAAACTGTGGATTCGTATCAATAATAACAAATTGGTAATCACTGTGGGTTGACAGCATTTCGGTAAATTCTTTAAGACGATTTATAACTTTTTCTTTTACATCAACTTTTAGAACACGTTGTGCATCTTCCAGTAATGAAGCAAAAGAAGGAAAACAATGTAAATTGTCAACCCATGTTGGATATGGATAAATAGATTTACCTATGAATATATCTGCAATACTACTAACACCATCCCAATGCGGATCATCTTCTGGTAAGTTATTCGGATCCCACTCTGGATGTGCTTTTGGCATGTAGCCAGTTGGGTGAGCTGGATCTCTTGTAGTTGGAATTAAGCTAGATGAAGAGTTGCCTTGCGGGTCTAAATCAATAAATGCCCCTTTCATGTTTTTACATTTAGCTAGATATTGTGCAAGAGTGAGAGCAATAGTTGATTTGCCAATCCCTCCTTTGTTCCCGGCTGTTGTAATTACTTTCATCCATCCCCCTTTACAATAAGGTGCTTTGTACTATTTGTTTTAGGTTAACTTTATTGAAATAAATTTGCAAGCGGTAATTTGTACTATTATTTAAAGTTTTAAAAAAAAGAAAATATATATCTTTTTTCTTCTATTCATAGATTCATTAAATGAAATCACAATAACCTATTGAATTTAAAGTATTTATTGAATGATTATTGTGTATTTATTTGGGAGTGATTGTGTAGGTTTATGAGTTTTTCTGTGTAGTAATATGGGGATGAATTGGTCTTAAAATTTTATGTGTAGTTTTATGGGGTGTTATGGTGTAGTTATATGGTTATGGTGTAGCTTTATGGGATGCGCTTTTAACTTTTATCCATACTTCCTAATACCAATACCGGAAACTGCTGGCGGATACTGGATTTTTGGCGGCTAGATTTTTACCCTACGAGCTTTAAAATTTTGATTGGCAACTCGTATTGCGAATTTTGTCAAAAAATATTCTGAAGTTTCTTTGGGTGTATTTGTTACTTGTATTCACTGCCCTACTCTGAAATAGGATGTGATTATCTTGATAGCTGAGCAATATTGTCAAAGTTACATGAAACTATACTTTTTGAATTTTGACGAATAATTTATTGATGGATTTTGATAATATGCTAAATTCAGGAATGGATATAAGATAATGTTCTTTTTTTATGCTTTAGATTTTATTTTTAATTTTAAAATGAATAACTTTTTACAATTAAAGAATTATACTGTTTGCGCACTTACGTCAGTGTATATGATTAATTCATGTTAAGAGTATTGGTTATTAAGCAATATTTGTTAGTAATATTAGCCTACGTATAGAGGTAATCTGTTGTATCTGTCTTTACCCATAGCGAAGAATATATTGTTTGGCGAGTATTGATCGGTAGTGGCGGGGCTGAGATTGGTTCTTCTACTTAGTGCACAAATCCCTTTTTATAACTATGCGTTTTATTATCAAGATAAATGGCTGTATCGTTTAATATTTTTCAGTAACCTATTTAACAATAGCCCTATTTCTTTCACGGTATTTTTATTAACTCATTATTTTGATGGAATAGATTCATGTCTCTAATGAATTTATTCCTAATTTAAACAAGCTTTTTAAATGTTAAAACAATAACTGTATTAGGTGGATAGAGAATCAATTATTTGAAAAGTTAATTAATAGGCTTCCATCCTGATTTTATGATGGGTTAATTATCTTTAGGGTGATGTTTTTTTTGTTTTAGGTCGTTTAAATTTTATTAAATTTAATCCAGATCTGTTTTTAAATGATACTTTAAATTTCACGGGACCACTGCCATGGATTATCGATTTAATAAATTGTCCCCGGGGGATAATTTAGCTAACTCATTGATTATGAATAATAAAAATATAATATATTCTGTAAATCACGGTTATGGATGGTGTAGATTTATGAGGAAGAAAATTAACAAGGAAGGATTCTAACTTAATCGCAAAAACATAAACCACTATAACTTAAGTAATTAAATACGAAATTGGGGAGGAAAAAATTTGAAGAATCATTTATTATACAAAGCGACATCCATGTTAAGTATTTTCCGTAACAGCAATACATTATAATTAAAGGTCTGAAATATTGGCGACTTATCATGGGTGATGCAATTGTGGCTGTAACGTAGAGGAATTATTATATGACTATTATTGATGCAAGACCTATCTGTTTTTATCATCCGATAAAAGTCATTTTTTTAGATGATAACCGAGCATTTTTGGATGCGTTAGATTTAGAATTTGGCGAAAAGCTTAATATACTAACACTTACAAGCTCAGATATGGCTTTTCATCTTATTGATAACGATAGTCAAGATGTCACCCAATCAATTTTCAAATTAATGAATGATGTTAATTTAGATACTACTAATGATCGATTTATTGGCTTTGATGTTAGTAAAATGTTAAATCTGATTTATAGTAAAGCAAGGTTTGAGCATGCACCATTGTTAGTTGTGGACTATCAAATGCCCGCTATTAACGGAATTGAATTTTGCAAAAAAATTAAAGAGAAAAAAATATTTAAAATTATGCTAACGGCTGAAGCAGATAAAGATACTGCGATAAAAGCTTTCAATAACGGTTTAATTGATAAATTTATACTCAAGACAAGTGAAAATCTATATCCAGAAATTACATTAGCTGTGGATGACCTAACTCAGCGCTATTTCAGAGAGTTAACAAAAAATATAGTTAATGC
>JAJZTL010000092.1 GCA_021848965.1 Pseudomonadota bacterium | reverse complement strand
AGCGGGAGAGGCTGCCAGTGGCTCCTTTGGTCTTGGTCAAACCAGTTTTTACAATACGACCGCTAATAATTTCTCAGCGAACAAACACGACTCCAATTGGACGCACATGCATGGCATGCATACAGAACAATTGGGAAGTGGTGTCTTAAAAACATTGACGGGTAGTGGCGATACCGTCTTTGATGTGAGTCCTGGCATGACTAAAAGTCATATTCATATTGCCGACTCTAAATCATTAACAGGCTCATTGAATCAGGCGTATGAGCAATCAACGCAGGCCGCTGCCAATGAAAGTAAAGCCTATCAATCTGCTTTAAGTAATTTTGCCCATCGCGCACTAGCTCTGTCTCAATTAGCTGGACACGATATGCGACTTGGCGATGGAATTAGTTCTTCTGATTCAGCTCAATATTCCAGCGCGCTGTCAAAAATGTCAAGGATTGCCGAAGATGTAGCGCACCGCAACGGCATAAGTAAAGAAGATGCTTTTGCCGCCATGACCAGTGGTGGGCATGGTGTATCTGGTGGCGTTGACCTCCAAAAAAGTGTTGCCGGAAAAATCTTTGGCATTAAAGGAGGATGGGATGCACATCTTAACTACGAACGAAGCTCAACTAATGCCTATCGTTCGCAGGAAGGTTATGACAAGGTGGTTTCTGCCCAGGAAGCGCAAGATTTTAATAAGGCAAGCCAATATGTTTCTCAATTTGCCAAAAACCATCATTTTGATGATTCTCATTCAGAAGCAGCCTCGCTATCCAATCAAATGGGTGTTGATATAAGAGAGGCTGAAAATGCGAGCCATAACTATGATGTATCAAACACTCGCGCCATGCGAATCGCAGAAGCCAAACAGTATGTGGAATCAAAATCCGAGCAAATTACCGCCGATCTCAATCAAGCGTTTCCCTCTTTTGTTGCATCGAAGGTGGGTAGTTCTCATCGCGATGCGCTGTTTTCACGCCCTGGGGATATGAATTCAATACACGAGTTAGAAGGATTCGCCAGTACCTTTGTTAATGCCAAACGCGAGCAATTAATTGCTGAATACAGAACAAAGGAATCGTCTTCTTCTATGAATACCTTCTATCAAAATGAAGCTCAATCTTTAGACCAGAAGAGCAATAATATTGGAACCCATTATCAACAGAATAATGATGCGCTAACTGCTAGCGCCAAACCCCTTGGGGTTGGCATTGCTGATGATAAAAAAAATAACTTGGTCAATCAGGTTCATGCCAAGGTAAATGAGACACAGAGTGCTCATCAAAATAACGTCAAGCTAAGCTCCCCAGACTATATTCTACGAACCAAAGAAGCGCAAATGAGTGAATACAATAAAATAGAACCGAATTGGAAGTATGACGCCACAACTGGGGTTATCCCAGGGCATGTTGTAGATAAAGCAGCGCATAAACTGGGTGTAGACAACCTGTCTGAAAGGTATTTTAACGGAGAAAAATGATGAAAGATTTAAAAAACGCCATGGCTATGGATTTGGAAAAAATAAAACATTTGGACTTAGGTATTATTCCTGCGGGTACTTATTATAAAAACCTATTTCTTGGTTGGATCCTGCTGTTTTCCCTGATTTTTTTGATTCAATCTGCTGCCTGTTTTTTTGCCATAATCATAAAATCGTGGGATTACGCACCGAATATCTACCAATACAATTCGATAAAAAGCATGGATGAATTTCATTATTCACAGGAGAGAAAAACTAGAGGCATGCTCAGAGAATCTTTTCCTAATGCCAGTGAAGAGAAACTGAAACAACTGTTTAACGAAGAAGAAATTCAGTGGAAAGAAGGGGAGCTGAATCAAAGAAGAGAATTGTTACGCGATCATAAAAATCAAGTTATTTATATGTGGTTAAGCATCTTTTTTACCTCCTTGTGTATTTCTTTATATGGAGTGCGCCTTATTAAGAACTACATTATTTTTAAATATCAAATCACTCCAAAGCTTGAAACAGGACACTACCTTATTAAAAAAATTCACTTAGGAGCAATCCTATGTTTTGTCGTCTTTGGTGCACTTGCTTTTGTCATTTTTCCGATTTTGCCACAAGGGGCGACTTTTTTTTCAATCATACCCTGTTTTTTCGGGGCAATTATTGTGACCAGTATTGCAATTAATATGGAGGCAAGCCGAATCGGGATGAGTGTATTGTCAAAAGCCCTTTCAAACTTCTTTCATAAAGAAAAAGAGGGTGTCTGATGAGCAAGGATCCTAATTTCAAACACTACACGCGTGGCGGCCAAATCAGTTTCCATAACCTGCGCATGTGGGATCAAATCACCAAAACATTGAGTATGATTTGTCTTTTTCTTTGGGTTGTTTTCACAGTGGTTTTTGCCTGGATTTTTATCCCTTTAGAAAAAATAGCGCATGCAATAGCGTTTTATTATGCACAGTTTTTAAGTTTGGTAGGCCAAAAACATAACTTTGAACTGTCGTTTCATGGTAAAGCATACAAGCAAACAGTAGACACCATTTTGCACTATTCATATTACCAGGATAATGCAACCCATGTGGTTAATAGTCTTGGAAAATCTGCTTTCTGGGCATTTTGCCTTTCTTTTATTCTTGGCTTGGGGTTAGCCTATTATTTTATCAAACGGGGGAAAGCGCAAAGCGATAGCCAATTTGTTCGTGGCAGTCAACTTAAAAACTCCGATGAAGTAAAAAAGAAAATCCTTCGTGATAAAGCACATTCAGATATTATGATTGATCAATTTCCCCTCATCAGAGACAGTGAAGTTCAGCATTTATTGGTACATGGAACCGTAGGCACCGGAAAAAGCCAGCTCATCATGAAAATAATGGATTGTCTTCGCAAAAGAGGCGATCGTGTGATTGTCTACGATAAGGGTTGTTCGTTTATTCCTCATTATTACCAAGACGAGTCCGATGTCATTTTAAATCCATTTGATAAGCGTTGTGCCAATTGGGATATGTGGCTAGAGGCACCTCGTGACTCGGATTTTGAAAACATGGCCGAAAGCTCAATACCCATGCATGGAGAATCGGATCCTTTTTGGGTTAATGCGTCACGAACCGTTTTTTCGTGCTTAGGCTCAGTAATGCGACATCATTCGGATCGCTCACTGGATAAATTCTTGAAATTGATTTTAACCGATGAGTTTTCAGAACTAGAAGAGTATTTACAGGGAACCCCAGCAGCAACCCTGGTCAGTGGTAAAATTGAGAAAACCGCTATTTCCATCCGTGCAACACTTACAACCTACTTAAAATCCTTTTCAGCGTTGGCAGAACTGAATCAGGAGGGCAAACCACCGTTCTCTATTCGGGATTACATCCTTGATGAACAACAAAAAGGCTGGCTTTTTATTTCATCTAATGGCGAAACACACAAATCACTCAAACCTTTAATTTCTATGTGGTTAGCCCAAGCCTCCCTTGCTCTTTTGAGTCTAACGCCTGATAGAAACAGACGTATTTGGTTTATTTGTGATGAATTGCCAAGTCTTCATAAATTGCCCCTGCTTGGCGAAACCATTGCCGAGGTTCGCAAATTTGGAGGTTGCTTTCTTCTAGGCATGCAAAGCTTTTCACAGCTTACCAAAGTTTATGGTCAAGCAGGCTCCAAAGAAATATTTGATTTATTAAATACGCGTTTTTTCTTTCGAAGTCCAAGCAACGATATGGCACGTCTTGTGGCCGCCGAACTTGGTGAAGAAGAAATCGAAGAGTCACGCGAAAACTATTCCTATGGCGCCAACTCGATTCGCGATGGGATTTCGCTAGGTGCACAACGAGTTACACGCCCCATTGTTTCCTATCCGCAAATTATGGAGCTTAAAGATCTACACTGCTTTGTCCGTTTACCAGGACACTATCCAATTACTCAGCTAGCACTTGATTTAGGATTTCGGACAACAAAAACTAATGGTTTTATTGAGCGCAGCATGCCCACAACCTTTAATTTCTCTCAATTAACATCATTTGATGATAATTTGGAATCTGGAACAAACGGCCATATGGGCAACGACCCTCTAATAAAGAATAAAATAAATACGACACTACAATGCATCGAGGAGATTAACCTTGAGCCTTTGTAAATTTTGCATCAGGGCGCAAGTTCCGGAGCGCTAGGCATACCGTTGGACTTGAAACCCCGATATGCGAAAAACAATAAGCCTGATCAGCTTTTAGCGGGGAATATTTTCTCTTGCTCGGCTTTCGTTAATTTGTTCCATGACCGCATTAAAGCCTCCCCTGCTGCTAACTTCACTTTGATCTCTTTAGAGGGCACGGTTAAATGATGCAGCGTAAAGCCACTGACAATCCCCCCTAATAATGCCGCCGACAGAAATAATCCTACACGCAAAAGCCTTGAGCGTTCATGATGCTTACGACTTTCTGCCATTTCTGAACTCAACTGGCACAATGAGTTAATTCCACGGTTAATAGGCTCATAAGCGATGTCTGTTATTTCTTGAGCTATAACCTTAGCGCTTTCTTGAATCGACTGCTTTAACTCTGTTTTGACGCGCTCAATTATGGCTTGCTTGCATGATTGTTCAAAGGACGCAAACTGCTTAAGGTACTGCTCAAATTGCTTGACAGAATGTGCCATTTGCCCTGAAGCCAGGGTAATCACTTCACGTTCTTCATTCATTTGCCCATAAAGCCCTTTGAGTAACAGCACCACCGACTTAAGGCTTTGCACCGTTTCAAATAAATCACTATCCATGGCCTTTGCGTGAAGCATGGATACCATAGAAGCATCCACCACTTCATCCTCGTCTCTGTCTAACATAAGTCCCCTTTTATAGATCTAATTCTTTATCAATCGTTTTTATACGCATGAGTTGTTGTTCATTTCTTTTAATAAATTGTTCTGCCTGCGTGCTTAATTCTGGGTAGTCTTTTTTAAAGGCATTCATGACTTGAGAATCAAGAGGCAGTTTACCCATCAAACGAATTAATTCATCATTTTGCGTGGAAGTGAGTTGATTACGCGAAATCGCCTTACTGTAAGACGCAAATAAACCCGCTAATGATTTGGCTTGGTATTGTGCATTTGAAAGCAAACTATTGGCAATGTGAAGTGCCTCATTTGGGTTATCTTTTTTGAACTGCCGCTCAAACGTATCAAGCTTTTGAAGGTCCAATTGAACATCCCTACCCATCACTTGATTCATCAAGGATGAGAGAGAAGGTTCCGATTTCCTGAAATGCTCATCCCTTGATAAAGAAGGCAAAGACATATTTTCACTTATAAGCCCTCGCTGCCGTGCAAACTCAGAAGCCATTTGAGTGTAATCAAGGGTCACGTCTTTTGCACGATTTCGATTAAGTGCATGAACCAATGCTTTATCATGGGCAAACACTTCGCGACTAACAAAAACATCACAGCTTTTACGATGGCGGGTCATAGCGACATAAGTCGAGTGCGCATCGTAATGTTTAGTGGGTAACACGTAAGCCCTATCCACAGTCACCCCCTGCGCTTTGTACACAGTAGCCGCATAGCCATGTTCTATATGCTTGTAATAATTGGTATTAACCTGAACGAGTTGTGGCTTTTTATTTAAATCATCGCGGTCAAGTGCTACTGTAATCACGCCTGATTTTGCATCAATACCATGAATAGTGCCTAAAGTACCATTAATCACCGAAAGACTATCTTCTCTTTTTAAGAAATAAACGCGGTCATTGACTGCAAATGCTCGTTCTCCACGCTCCATGTTAAAAACGATATCCGCGCCTAACTCACCGTCGCGGCGCTTAATTGTACGCGCCATGTCATTAAGCTCTTTCACATCCTTACGGGTATAGGCAAGAATAATTTGGGACTCGGATGGTTGTGCGATACGCACATCGTTCCACTGCTCAATTAAGAATTGTTTGGCTTCACTCGTTGTTTTAAACCGATGAATATGGTCATGAATGTCGTAGGCATGCAATGCATGCTCCACCTGACCCTGCGCCAGATGAAGCGAGGCTTCAACTTGCCATGGAGTTGTTTGGCGTCTAATTTGATTTAATTCAGCATATTGATAATTTTCAGCAATGGCTCGAAATGAGGCACCCGCTTCAATGGCTTGCAATTGTTGCCAATCACCGACTAAAACCAATTTAGCACTTGCTTTTTCGACTTCGCGAGTAAGTCGCTCCATAATACGAGATCCCAGCATTCCCGCTTCATCCACCACCAAAATATCGCGTGAATTAAGCGTTAACATTCCTTTATCCAAACGATAAAAAAGGCTGGCAATGGTTCTGGATTCAATGCCTGAGCTATCACTTAAATTAAGAGCAGCAATCCCTGAAAGGGCAGCACCTTGCACCCGATATCCTGATTGCTCCCAAGCTTCATGAGCAGCACCTAATAAGTAGCTTTTACCTGTCCCTGCATATCCTAAAAGCGATTTCATATCACCTATTGATGTCACATAATCAAGAGCAGTTTCCAGCTCTTGAGATAAGGTGCGATTGGATTTGGCATTACGTACCGCATGCTCATCAACTTGATGACCTTTTTGATGATAAAGTGTATCGGCTTGTTTCATCATTGCCGATTCGATAGCCAACATATCGTGCGTTGAAAAACGCTGTTTTCCTTCAGAATCCAGACCTAAAAAAACCAGTTCAGTAGAAGACTTCACCCGTTCAAACACCAATTTAAATTGTTCGGCATCTTCCGTATGACGGTTAATAAAACGAGCTAAATCCTGATGGGTGAATGTGGATTGATTTCTTGTTAGTGCATCCAGTGCAATTTCAGGCTTCTCAAAAATCAACTGTCCATTTTCTTTGGCAATACGTTGATGATCAGCTAAGCGAGCCATGTGTTGTTGGGCACACTTGGCTCCTATTTTATATTGAGGCTCTAAGGGAATACCTTGTTCTTTATAGCTTCGATTATCTACTCGTTGATCGATACCATGCAATGCCAAATGACGGTTTTGACAATTAGCCCATTCTTCGCGCCAATGCTCAAGTAACGCCTTATCGTTCCAAGCCCTCTCTTTTAGACCAAATCCTTCTTCATTCACTTCACGCAAAGTTAAAAGAATATGTGCATGGGGTTGATACAAACCATCATCACCTTTAGGGTTATGAAAACACACATCAGCCACCATACCTAGTGCAACAAATTCGGTTTTAACAAACTCACGCACCAATTCAGTATTTTGCTCAATGGTTAACTCACGGGGAAGAGCAAGCTGTACTTCACGAGCAAGTTGTGCGTCTTTACGATTTTCACCCAGTTCAACCGCATTCCATAATTTAGAACGCTCACTCATCCACTGTGGTGCACTTTCTGGTAGAAATATTTCTTTATAAACAACGTCATTTTTATCAGTATAGTCATATATGGCGCCAGTACGCTCATCAATCATTTTTTCTCCAGAGCGATACGCGCTTGAAGCAACAACAGAGCGTCCTTGGGATCGAGATATTGGTTGAGCGCTAAAACGATATATTGCCATGTCCTTATACCAATAATGAAATTCTAAATGAAGGTTTTATCTACTTTGTTTTATCAGGATATCAAAGCGCACGTTGCAAAGCAACGTATAAGCGCGCACTTCACTTGCCAGTGCGGCTTTTAGGTCGCTTCGCTCCAATGTATTTTTTTATTTTTTATATTCTCTTGAAATTCCTAATAAATCTCGTAGAATCTTACCTATGGATTAATAATAATTAAAAATATTATGAGCGAAAAACAATCGCGGCTGGATGCCTTAAAGAAAAAAAAAGAGCAATTACGATCTCAAATCCAAAAATTAGAATCTCTTGAAAAATCACGCGAACGAAAACGTGATACTCGCCGTAAAATTCTCGTTGGATCCTATTTCATTGATAAGGCTAATCAGGAAGGAACTTTGTTTGATCTCTACCAACAAATAGATAAGTACATCAAAAGAAATGCGGACAGAGAATTATTTCATTTAGAACCACTGGAAGAACAACAAATAAGTTCAAAATTAGAAGAATTAGAAGAATTAGAATCACAATAAACATAAGGACGAATGATGAAATGGATTAAAGTGCTGTTTAAACCCTTTATATGGATTTATAACAATATT
>JAJZTL010000008.1:31147-38909 GCA_021848965.1 Pseudomonadota bacterium | reverse complement strand
AATGGACTCATCCTCTTATAAACGGCATCAAAAAGTGCCAAAATTAAGAGCCTTACTTGAGTAAGGATTAATTTAAGAAACTAATCGGAGAGCCCATAAAATGAATATTAAGATATTAAATGAGTTCATTATCGAGTGAACCAGTTCAAGGAATTGACACTGAAAATGTAAATCTTCTATACTACAAAAACTATGGGCCAGTTTTTTTCTATTCATCCAGATAATCCCCAGTCACGTTTAATTCGTGAAGCTGTTGCTGTGATTCAAAAAGGTGGCATTATTGTTTATCCAACGGATTCAGGGTATGCATTGGGATGCGAATTGGGTAACAAGTCGGCAATAGAGCGGATACGACAACTTAGACATCTGGATAAAAATCATAATATGACATTGGTATGTCGTGATCTTTCAGAGTTGAGTACTTATGCACGCGTTAGCAATGTGATATTTCGCTTGCTGAAAAGTTTTACTCCAGGGGCTTATACCTTTATTCTTAATGCAACAAGTGAAGTTCCGAGACGGATGTTGCATCCCAAAAAAAGAACTTTAGGGCTGCGTATTCCTGATAATGCTATTTGTTTATCATTATTAGAATGTCTTGAAGCGCCTTTAATTAGCACGACCTTGATTTTACCAGAGGCTGAATCGCCATTAACAGAACCTGCAGCTATCTACGATATTTTAGGACATCAAATTGATCTTATGATTGATGGAGGGGCTTGCGGACATGAGCCAACGACAGTGGTGGATCTAACGGGTGATTATCCTGTGGTGTTACGAGAAGGGAAAGGCGATCCTAAACCATTCTTATGAGGATATAAAAAGTGTTAAGTAGTACCTTACCAGAAAAGCGTGTTGTTTCAGGTATGCGAGTCTCAGGTGGATTACACCTTGGGCATTATCATGGCGTATTGAAAAACTGGCTAAAACTTCAACATGAATATACTTGTTTTTTCTTTGCCGCGGATTGGCATGGACTTACCACATGTTATGAACATCCTGAAGTGATTAAAAATTCTCTTTGGGACATGATTATTGATTGGCTTGCAGTGGGAGTTCATCACGGTCAAGCACATGTTTTTATTCAATCTTGGGTGCCTGAGCACGCTGAATTAAATTTATTACTTTCAATGATGGCTCCTTTAGGTTGGCTTGAGCGTATCCCTTCTTATAAAGATCAAATAACTAAATTAAGCGAATTAGAGCTGAATACCTTAGGTTTCCTTGGATATCCTTTATTACAAGCGGCTGACATATTAATATATGGCGCGCAGTATGTGCCTGTTGGAGAAGATCAAGTTCCTCATATTGAATTTGCTCGTGACGTTGCGCGGCGTTTTAATTTTTTATACGGACGTGAATCAGGATATGAACAATTAGCTGAAAAAGCGATTGAAAAAATGGGCAAAAAAAATGCAAAACTCTATCGAGAGTTACGCAAACGCTTTCAAGAAAAAGGTGAAGAAACGGCTTTAGAAACGGCATTAGCATTGCTTACAGATCAGGCTCATATTTCATTAGGTGATCGGGAGCGGCTACAAGGTTACTTAGAAGGTGGAGGCAAAATTATTTTAATAGAGCCTGAGCCCTTATTAACCAATGTTTCTCGTTTGGTTGGTGTGGATGGACAGAAGATGTCCAAATCTTATGGCAATACCATTTCTTTACGCGATGAACCTGAAGTGGTCGAGAAAAAAATCTTAACAATGCCGACCGATCCTGCTCGCGTGAAACGAACAGATCCTGGAAATCCAGAACATTGTCCAGTGTGGTCTTTACATAAAGTTTACAGTAATGAAGGCGTTTGTCGGTGGGTACAAGAAGGTTGTACAACTGCAGGGATTGGTTGTATTGATTGTAAGCGGCCTGTTATTGATGCTATTAATCAAGAACTAGCCCCTATTCAAGAGGCAGTCAAAGAATATCAATCTGATCTGGGCTGTGTGAAAAACATTGTAGCAGAAGGAAGTGAAATTGCTTCTCAAGAAGCAAAACATACGTTAGAACGAGTGAAAGAAGCGATGGGATTGGATTATTAATTTGTACCATATTACTCTTAAGGGAGAGCCTCTTGATAAGTTACCCGAGGATCTCTATATTCCTCCTGGAGCTTTAGAGATTATTTTAGAAGAGTTTGAAGGCCCTTTAGATTTATTATTATATTTAATCAAAAAACAAAATTTAGATATTTTAAATATTCCGATGACGTTAATCACCAAACAGTATATGGAATATATTGCACTGATTGAAAAAACACGCTTTGAGCTTGCCGCAGAATATTTAGTCATGGCGGCAATGCTGATTGAAATTAAATCGCATTTATTGTTACCTCGAAATCCAACGTTACCAGAGGAGGAAGAAGATCCCCGTATGGAGCTGGCTCGTCGTTTGTTGGAGTATGAGCGTTATAAAAAGGCTGCAATTAACTTGAATAATCTCTTAAGACAAGAGCGTGATTTTTTTAAAATACAAGCTAAATATCCACAAGATCTACCGGAGGCATTAAAGGCTCTTAAGCCTTTAGCTTCAGTCTCGTTGGAAGATTTACTGCAAGTGGTACATGAATTACAAGAACGCCTCAATCAACGACAACATCATCAAGTTCAGCGTGAACCTTTATCCGTAAGTGATCGCATTGAGCATATTTTGCAATATCTTTGTTCCTCGGCGCATTCTATGCAGAATATACCTTTTCACCGTTTATTTTCTGTGCATGAAGGGCGCATGGGAATAGTTGTTACTTTTATGGCAATTCTTGAGTTGGCTAAACAGTCAATGATTGAGCTAATCCAAGGAGCTTCTTTTGAGCCTATTCATATCAGACAACTATAAGCCGATTATTGAAGCTATTCTAATGGCATCAGATGAACCATTATCACTGGAAAAGCTGATGGCTATTTTTGCAAAAGATGTGATGCTAACAAAACAAGAAATTCTAGTGATTATTGAATCATTACAACAAGACTATCAAGATAGAGGTATTGAACTTAAATGTTTAGCGAGTGGATATTTATTTCAGACCAAGGCACAATATGCTTCATGGGTGGGACGTTTGTGGGAGGAAAAGCCGCCTAAATATTCACGCGCATTACTTGAAACATTAGTCATTATTGCATACCGTCAGCCTATAACTCGCCCTGAAATTGAGGCAATACGCGGAGTGGCGGTTAATGCAAATATTATGAAAACATTACAAGAAAGAGAATGGATTCGCACGGTAGGTTATAGAGATGCGCCAGGAAAACCTGCGCTTTTTGGAACGACGCCTTATTTTTTAGATTATTTTAATATCAAAACATTAGAAGATTTGCCAAAATTAGAAAATTTGACTAATGCTTTTGAGAAAGCTTTTATGAATACGATAGGAAAACATAATGAAGAACTCAATGAAATCGAGCATGTCTGAGAGGAGAGCCCCCCTTCGCCCCTCTTTGACAAAGGGAGGAAAAAGGGACGGCTTTAAAAAAGAGGGAAAAGTCGAATCTGAAAAACTACAAAAAATTTTAGCGGAAGCGGGTTTAGGCTCGCGTCGTGAAATGGAAACATGGATTGCTGAAGGAGTTGTGCGAGTCAATGGCAGCATTGCCAAGCTAGGAGATCGTGTAGGCCCTCACGATAGAATTTCAGTAAAAAACCGCTTATTAACACGCACGCAGACTGAAAATAAAATACGTGTACTAATGTATAATAAACCCGATAATAAAGTTTGTACCCGTAAAGATGAAGAAGGACGAGAAACTGTTTTTTCTGATTTACCCATGCTTCGAAAAGGACGTTGGATTATGGTAGGACGATTAGATTTAAATACGTCAGGATTATTATTATTTACGAATAATGGGGAGTTGGCTTATCGTTTGATGCATCCAAAATATACGATCGAGCGTGAATATGCAGTAAGAGTATTAGGAAAAGTTGACGATTCAATGTTACAGCGTTTAAAAAACGGTGTGATGCTAGAGGATGGAGAAGCCAAATTTGATACAGTTCATTTGTCAGGCGGTGAAGGAGCAAATGTATGGTATCACGTGACTTTACATGAAGGAAAAAACAAAGAAGTTCGGCGTTTATGGGAGTCTCAAGGGGTGACGGTGAGCCGTTTAACCCGCGTGCGTTATGGCGATTTAACCTTGCCACCGTATTTAAAAATGGGACGCTGGAAAGAGTTAGAAGGTACTGAGCTAAAAAGTTTATTGCATCAAGTCGGATTGTGATGTTATTTGGGCGAATATTATTCGCCCCTTGCTACAAAAAAACGAGAACTGAATTAGTGTTCAGTATAGTTACGATCGCAGTAACTCATTCAAACTGGTTTTCTCACGTGTTTTCTCATCAACTTGTTTGACAATAACAGCACAATACAGACTATGTGAACCATCTTGAGCAGGTAAGCTACCTGCCACAACAACAGAACCAGCAGGCACTCTTCCATAACTGATTTCTCCGGTAAGGCGGTTGTAAATTTTTGTGCTTTGTCCTAAAAACACTCCCATACCAATAACAGAATTTTTTTCAACAATGACTCCTTCCACAACCTCAGAGCGGGCACCAATGAAGCAATTGTCTTCGATAATGGTAGGTTGAGACTGCAACGGCTCAAGAACACCGCCAATGCCGGCACCGCCAGAAATATGCACATTTTGGCCAATTTGTGCGCAAGAGCCTACTGTAGCCCAGGTATCAATCATCGTTCCTTTATCAATATAAGCACCAATATTGATAAAACTTGGCATTAAAATCACATTCGGTGCAATATAAGCACCGTAACGGGCAATAGTTCCCGGTACAACACGAGTACCAGAGGCAAGAAAATCGGGTTCTTCAAAATTTTCATACTTTAAAGGAATTTTGTCATAATAGTACTGACATCCGGCTTGTGAAGCAGAATTTCTTTGTATTTTGAAATAGAGTAAGACAGCTTTTTTTAGCCATTCATGAACCCTCCATTGGTGTGAAGCTGTTTCTTCTGCCACGCGATAAGTTCCCTGATTTAAGCCTTCTATTACTGTCATAATAGCTCGATGCGTATCATCAGGAATGTTGTCGGGAGTGAGATTTTGTCGATGATCAAATGCGGTATTAATCGTGTTTTCTAATGTGTTATTTTGCATATAATGTTATAATGGGCATTTTAATAATAGGAATATAAATTGTATCAGAAAACGAGCGTATTGTATCGACGGTTATTGGTTTTAGTAAAACCTTTTAGATGGATGTTAATAGCAGGGCTTTTTGCGAATTTTTTATTTTCTGGCATTGATGCTGGATTTACATATTTATTAAAACCTTTTCTGAATAAAGGGTTAGTGGAAAAGGATTTGGCGTTTATTCGTTGGGTTCCTTTATTCCTTTTGGTAGGTATTATTTTTCGAGGAGTTATTAGTGCATTATCGAACTACTGTATGACTTCAGTTGCCAGAAATGTCATTAAAACGCTGCGGCAGAAAATGTTTTCACATATCATCAATCTGCCGGCAAGCTATTATGATCGGTGTTCCTCAGGGCAACTACTCTCCAAGCTTCTATACGATGTAGAGCAAGTGGCACAGGTTAGTGCTGATGCTTTAGCCACTTTTGTTCAATCAGTTTTTCTCATTATAGGTTTATTGGTGGTGATGTTTGTGATCAGTTGGCAGTTATCACTTTTATTTTTGACCACAATTCCTTTTGTCGGGTTAATTGTTGCTTGGAGTAATCGTCGTATTCGCCGTGTAAGCCACGCGGTTCAGCGTTCTATGGGGGAAATGACGAATATTGCAGAAGAAGCTATTGAGGGGTATAAAGTCGTTCGTATTTTTGGTGGGCAAGCATATGAAACACAGAAATTTCAGCATGCAACTAACGAGGGATGGCGGCGTGATATGAAAGTGGCCGCGACAAAAGCTTATAATGTGGCAGGTATTCAAGTGATGATTGCTGTAGGAATTGCTATGATCATTTATGCGGCCATTCAACTTTCTACAGTGATTGATACAAGTGCTGGTGGCTTTGTTTCTATTGTGGCTGCAATGTTACAATTAATTAAACCTTTAAAAAGCTTAGCAGATGTTAATAGCGTGATTCAACGTGGTATGGCAGGAGCTGAAAGTGTCTTTTCTCTCTTAGATGAACCAGTGGAAGTTGATCATGGAACAAAAGAGCTTGTTCGGTCAAAAGGCGGAATTGTTTACCAGAATGTCTCATTTCGTTATCAGAACGATGCTCCTTATGTTTTGGAACAAATTAACTTAAATATTTTACCCGGACAAACGGTAGCTTTTGTCGGGCGCTCAGGCAGTGGAAAGTCGACACTCGTACATTTATTGGCTCATTTATATGAAAATTATGAAGGAAAAATCCAACTAGATGGCGTAGACATTGGTGAACTAACTTTAAGTGATTTACGGGAACAAATAGCATTAGTCAGTCAACATATTACATTATTTAATGATACCCTACGTAATAATATTGCGTATGGTATGAAAGAAGCTGTCAGTCATGAGAAAGTGGAGCAGGCGGCAATCTCGGCATATGCTATGGACTTTATTCAAGGACTTCCTCAGGGATTGGATACTGTTGTGGGAGAAAATGGTGTGTTATTGTCAGGTGGTCAACGGCAGCGCATAGCCATCGCTCGTGCTATTTTGAAAAATGCGCCTATTTTAATTTTAGATGAAGCAACGAGTGCGTTGGATACAGAATCTGAGCGTTTTATTCAAGATGCGATGGACGCCATGATGAAAAATAGAACAACTTTAGTGATTGCTCATCGTTTGTCTACAGTAGAGAAAGCTGATTTAATTATTGTTTTGGACAAAGGCTGTATTGTAGAGCAAGGAAAACATAGCGAGCTTTTGGCAGCTGGAGGACATTATGCTTCTCTGTATCACATGCAATTTACAGAAACTGAGGTTACAAAAGTGGTAGAAGAGGAAGTATGACATGATGCAACTAGGGGAACGGTTTAAAAAAGGGTGCAAAAAAAAAGCAGCGTCATATTTTGAATCTCTCTGGTACTCTTCTCGTCGTTCTTCTATCATGCAACAAAGCTTTTTTACATTTTTGCGTGGTTGCAGTGCTGGATATAAGACTCTGTTTAGTTGGAGGCAAAACATTCAACAGCATTTATCGCGTCAAGTATCTCGACCGCCTATTCCCATTATTGTGATTGGAAATTTGACAGTAGGGGGGACAGGTAAAACGCCCTTAGTTATTGCATTAGTTGAATATTTAAAACAAGGCGGGTATCGGCCAGGTATTGTGAGTCGCGGGTATGGAGGTAAGGCAAAAAAGTATCCTTTGCAAGTAACACCAGAAATATCTACTTCTGAAGCGGGAGATGAGGCTGTCTTGCTCGCGCGTAGGACCCAATGTCCAGTCGTTGTTGCTCCTAAAAGAATGGAGGCTATTTATTGCCTCATGAAGCATTCTGATTGCAATATCATTTTAAGTGAT
The DNA here is from genome assembly GCA_021848965.1 of Pseudomonadota bacterium. Taxonomy (GTDB): domain Bacteria; phylum Pseudomonadota; class Gammaproteobacteria; order Legionellales; family Legionellaceae; genus CABHON01. Next base: position 31,478 of record JAJZTL010000008.1, on the reverse strand, counting down.
GACGGTTTGCAACACGGAATGATGCCGCGTGATATTGAAATTCTTGTTATCGATGGTAAAAGACGTTTTGGTAATGAGCAGTGTTTGCCCGCTGGACCATTGCGAGAGCCTCTAAGTCGTTGTGAAAGCGTTGACTTTTTGGTAGTGAATAATACAGATAATTCCGTTTCAGAGAATAAGCGAGAAGACGAATATCCTTTTCACATGCTACCTGAATGTTTTATCAAAGTAGATACAGGTGAAAGTTACCCATTAGATTTTTTTCTTCAACGGATTGTACACGTGGTGACGGCGATTGGGCATCCGGAGAGATTTTTAAATACATTGAAAG
>JAJZTL010000008.1:0-31137 GCA_021848965.1 Pseudomonadota bacterium | reverse complement strand
GTATGGAGTTTGATGCGCGCTTATTGCCAGATCATCATTTCTTTGTCGAGAAAGATCTTTTATTTGAATCTAATGCGCCTATTATTATGACAGAGAAAGACGCGGTGAAATGTCACGAATTGAATCAAAAACTAGGTAACACTTTATATTATCTTCGTGCCAGGTCTGAATTGACTTCATCTTTTAAAGAAGCCTTTATGAAAAAACTAAATCAAACTTCTTTGAGACTAGCGTCAGGAGAAAAAAAATAATGATTATGCGTCTAAAATTAATTTTTCTCTTATGTTTTTGCTCTCTAGCATTGGCACAAGAGCCCATCACTTTTCCTAAAGATCATGGGATTCACTCTGAGCAAACAAGGGAAAGTTGGTCTTTTACAGGAGAAGTAGAGTCTGAGGAAGGAAACAAATATGCCTATATGTTTCAATTGAAAAGAAAAAATGAGAAATTAATGATTTTTACCAATATTGTGGATTTGGCAACAAAAAAAGAGTTATTGCGTTATAGTCATACAGAACAACTTCATATAACGCCAAAGCATAAAAAAATCATGCAATGGAAAGTAGGTAAAGCGTTTATGAAATATGATTCAAGGAGTGATAGTTGGATTTTTGGTCTTTTAGATGAGAATAATGGTTTTAATTTTAGAGTAAAAGGTGTAAGAAACTACGTGTTAAATGGAAAAGACGGATATATCGCTCAAAAAACAGATTCAAAAAACTTTGAAGCAAGTTACTCCGCACAAAGTATGTATATTAATGGCCATTTAACATTAGAGGGAAAGAGTATTTTTGTTACTGGCAAGAATTCTTGGTTTGAGCATCACTGGGGTACAATTTTATCTAGACATCATGCTAGTAAATATGCTCTAATAACTTGCCGATTCAATGACAATACTGGGCTGATGTTGTATGAATGGTTTGGTTCGAAAGACTTTTGGCCTATTCGTTTGAAAACAGGCACCTATCAAAATGCTTTAGATAAAAAAGTGCTTGTATCAAATTTTTCGCTGATTAAATCAACAAAAACGCATCAGTGGTTTATTTCTATCCCGGCATTAAAGTTGAATATTTCTGCCTCAGATGACGCTATTCCAGAATATGATGTTATTCAGGTGAAAAAAAATAAAGAAGGTTATTGTTTCGTAACTGAAAAGGGGTTTTAGAATATGAAGAAAATTGTTTCTTATGTGTTCATCGCGTTGGCTGCAATTATTATCATGATTTCATTGAAAATGATCAGCGGTTATTTTTTTGCCAATATGCAAACCCAAGGTTTAACACAAATAGGACCAAAAATTGATGTTTTAGTTATTGATATACCCAATCAGTCGCAAGAGCAGCTATTACAGCGTTTAGAAGATGGAAATGCACAGCTTTTGCTGTGGATTGAACATAAGGATGGTGATATGCAAGCCTATGCATTCAATACCCTAGAGTCGCTCGTTCGATTAGAGCAAAATAACTTAGGGTTTTTAGAAACAAACGATTCGGATTTGAAAAATTTAAATATAGCGCAATACGATAAAGAAAAGAAAATATTTTATTTTACTCCGCTTAAAAATACGGATATTTCGGTTATTGAAGCCAGTCGTAATTATTTAATTGGCGAAGTGTTATCTGATCCCAAAAATTACCAAACACAAGCAGGTGTTGTTGTTTTATCGAATGACACCAAAAAAGAACTACGTATGGTAAAAATACCAGAATCACAAATTCAAGATGCTAAATTTCTTCGAGATAAAACAAAAAGAGAAAATAATGAATATAAACAATAATGATAAGTCTGTAGGCGTGCCATTACATAAAATAGATATTCGTCCAAAGACTATTTATAACTCTTTACATGATAAGCTAACCCAAGCTTTTCAACCAAGTTATTTAGAAGTGATTAATGAGTCTGCTCAGCATCATGTTCCAATAAATTCAGAAACACATTTCAAAATTATTATAGCTTCGCCAAATTTTTCAGGATTATCTCTTGTTAAAAGGCATCAAGCCATTTATGCGCTGGTTCAAGATGAAATGGATAGAGGATTGCACGCCTTAAGCTTACATACTTTTTCCACAGAAGAGTGGCAAAAAAAGCAACATGAACAAATTCCAGATACTCCGTCATGCCGGGGGGGGAAAAAGGATAAAGAAAGTGAATAGCTTCCATAATCTTGGTGCAAAGTTTTCCCCCTTTGACAAAGTGGGGTGCAGCGGGGATTTTTTATTGAAGTCAGGACATTAAATGTATCGTCCAATATCACTCTATATGGGCTTGCGTTATATTCGAGCCAAAAAAACACATCATTTTATTTCCTTCATTTCATTAACCTCGATGATCGGCATTGCTTTAGGAGTTGCTGTTCTTATAACTGTATTATCCGTCATGAATGGATTTGATGATGAAATTCATCAACATTTTTTTGGATTAACGCCAGAGGTTACTGTAAGCAGTTTTTCTGGAAAAATATCCAATTGGCAAAAATGGAGCAAACAGATAAGGCAATTACCAAAAGTTAAGCCATCAATTAAGGGTGTTGCCCCCTATATTGGCGGTCAAGGACTGCTGACTTACAATGGTGAAACCTTGCCGGCAGCTATATTAGGAGTCGAACCTTCACAAGAAAAAACGATTAGCCAGATTGCTTCTAAAATGGTGGCAGGACATTTTGAACAATTAGAAAAACATCGTTTCGGTATTATTTTAGGGCGCTCCCAAGCCATGAGTCTAGGTGTCTGGTTAGGTGATAAAGTCACTGTTATGATTCCGCAAGTCAATGTGACTTTAGCCGGCGCCATTCCACGTTTTAAACGCTTTGATGTAGTGGGTATTTTTTCTGCAGGACCTGGATTTGGTTTTGACAGAGAGTTGAGCTTTATTGCTTTATCTGATGCTCAAAAACTTTTTCAAATGGGAAATATGGTCACAGGATTAAGGCTGAAAATTACCAATGCCTATCAGGCACCTATTATCGCCATGCAAATAGCCGAGTCCTTACCGCCAGTGCTGCAAGTTAGTGATTGGACAGATACTTTTGGGGCTTATTTTAAGGCTATCAAAATGGAAAAAACCATGATGTTTTTAATTTTAACCTTAATTATTGGCGTTGCAGCTTTTAATTTAGTCTCTTCACTGGTTATGTTAGTGAATGATAAACAACCTGAAATTGCTATTTTAAGAACATTAGGAACATTACCTTCAACTATTATGCGTATTTTTATGGTGCAAGGAGCTTTTATTGGCTTTATGGGAGTCGCTTTAGGCCTTTTAGGTGGAATTTTATTGTCGCTTAATGCCACAGCTATTGTTAATTGGTTGCAAAGCGTATTACAAGTTCAATGGCTTTCTTCGAGTGTGTATTTTGTCAACTTTTTACCGTCTCGCCTAGAGTGGGCAGACGTACTGAATGTTTGTTCGGTTGCTTTAGTTTTAAGCTTCATTGCGACATTATATCCGGCATGGCAAGCATCACGAGTACAACCTGCAGAGGCCCTCCGTTATGAATAATTCGAATGAAATTATTTTAGAAGCTGCAGCCCTGAAAAAGACATACCGTGATGGTTCTAATAGTGTGTCAGTGTTGAGTCAAATAGATTTAACAGTAAAAGCAGGGGAGCAAATTGCTATTATGGGGCCATCAGGCTCAGGAAAAAGTACACTATTGCATCTTTTAGGAGGACTAGAAAAGCCTTCTTCTGGAGAAATACGTATTTTAAATGAGAACATGGACGCAATGAGTGAAAGAAAACGTTGCCAGTGGAGAAATTATTCTTTGGGGTTTATTTATCAATTTCACCATTTATTACCAGAGTTTACTGCTTTAGAAAATGTGGCTATGCCATTATTACTCGGAAAAGAAAAAAAATCATTGATAGTAGAAAAAGCGATGCATCTTTTAACCTGTGTAGGTTTGGCAGATCGTTTACATCATAAGCCCGCGAAACTTTCTGGCGGAGAAAGGCAAAGAGTTGCGATTGCGCGTGCATTAGTCACCAATCCTCGCTGTATTTTAGCCGATGAACCAACAGGAAATTTAGATCAAAAAACGGCAGAAACGGTGATAGAGCTTCTTTTGGAGTTAAATCATGTTTTCCAGACAAGTTTAGTGATTGTCACACATGACGAAAAGTTAGCCGCGCGAATGGATAAAATTTTCTATTTATCAGAAGGACGGTTGACACAATAAATGGATGTTTTACTTTCGGTTAAAAATGTATCCAAGTCTTTTAAAAAAGATGAGCAGCAAGATTTGTTGGTTCTTGAAGAGGTTAATTTTGAATTAAGGAAAGGGGAAATTGTGGCCTTGCTAGGGAAGTCTGGCTCAGGTAAATCAACACTATTGCGCATTATGTCTGGGTTAGCAAAACCTACTTCGGGAGAAGTTCGTTATCGTAATCAACGAGTTTTTTCGCCGATTAAAGGTGTTTCTATGGTTTTCCAGTCTTTTGCACTTATGCCCTGGATGACTGTATTACAAAATGTAGAATTAGGATTGGAAGCTCAGGGGGTTCGCCGAGAAGAGCGCCGACGAAGAGCTATTGAAGCGATTGATATCATTGGATTGGATGGATTTGAGTCTGCTTTTCCTAAAGAACTTTCAGGAGGAATGCAGCAGCGCGTAGGGTTTGCGCGAGCTTTGGTGGTTAACCCTGATATTTTAGTGATGGATGAACCTTTTTCTTCACTGGATGTTCTCACTTCAGAAAATTTAAAATCAGATTTATTGGCTTTATGGAAAGAGCAAAAAACCCAAACGAATGCCATTTTCTGGGTGACGCATAATATTGAAGAGGCGGTGATGATGGCCGATCGTATTTTGATTTTTGGCGGTGACCCGAGCAGTGTGCAAGCTGATTTGCCAATTGATTTACCACGTCCGAGAGACAGTGATTCACGTGAATATCGAGCTATTGTGAATCATATTTATACATTAATGACCTCTGGCCTAAAAGATAAAAATCGTACGGCATTGCGTGAAAGGCAGATATCTCTCGGATATCGTTTACCTGACGTTGATCCTGCTGAATTATCAGGATTAATTGAGACAATGTTAGGATTTGAATCTCGAGTTAACCTGCCTGAGCTGGCCGATGAACTGATGATGACCATTGATGATTTATTCCCTGTCATGGAAGCATTAGAATTACTTGGTTTAGCCAAAGTGGCTTCAGGAGATATTCAATTAAGTGAGCTGGGTCGACAGTTTGCATCAGCCAATTTGCAAGATCGTAAACGTATTTTTGCAGAGCGATTATTATCAAAAATTCCTTTAATTCGACATATACGAAAAACACTGGAAGAGCGCCCTGGTGCGCGTGCGTCAGAAGAGCGTTTTTTAAGCAAGTTAGAAGATTATTTAAGTGAAAAAGAAGCGGAGCGCGTACTTGAAACGGCCATTAATTGGGCACGTTATGCAGAATTATTTGCCTATGATTATAATACGGGCATGTTAAGTTTAGAAAATCCAGATTAAGACACTTCATAACAGGGTGAACGCGTATAAATTCCAATAAAATCAAGGTTTGTAGGTGGTTTTTGTAGGGGCGGGTCTTGTGCCCGCCCGAAAATGCACAGTTTTTATCAATATTGGCGGGTAGGCACAAGACCTACCCCTACGTTTAGCGATTTCATTGGCAATTTGAACAAAAATTTTAATGTTTTATGTGCTAAAGGCCTTTATTTTACAAGAATTTAGACGCGTTAGCCCTGCACTTCATAATCTTTTCTTGAAAGTTATCAATTTTCTCAGTTATAATAAATTTATAAGTTAAGGATACTTATGTTGTAAATAAACGGGAAGGCAAGTAGACAACATAATGGCAGGCAAAAGAATGAGTGCAACAATGAGTATAAAGTATATAGACACCTTAGAATATGTTCAAAAAGCAAAGGAATTGCAAGATCCAGAAGCTTTGGCGCAATATCAAGTCAAAAAAATTGAATCTGCTATTGAGCTAGGTGTTCAACAAGCGGTGAATGAGGCGCAAAAAGTACGTGAAGAGTTTCACTCAAACGATTTTGCAACAAAAAGTGATATGGCTCTTTTAAGAACCGAATTGCAGAATGATATTCTACGTTATTTTATTCGAGGAATGTTCGCTTTTGGAGGTGGTATGCTTGCACTGGTTGGAGTCATGGCAAAAGGCTTTCAATGGATATAATACTCTCAGGACTAAGCTTCATTTATTATGTTAAAGCGTGATATCTCAACCACGAATATTTTAATTATTGCCATGAGTAGCATGGTGGGATCAGGATGGCTTTTTGCTCCTTTTCTCGGCACACAAATGGCTGGAGCTAATGTTTTAATTAGCTGGATTCTTGCGGCTGTTTTTATTACAGTTCTAGCACTTCCTTTATGTGAGATTGCATTATTACTCCCTATATCGGGTAGTTTATCAACCTATCCATCATTAACTCATGGGCAAGATATTGGATTAATATTTTTTTGTATATCATGGCTTTCTTATGTGGTGACTGCTCCCATTGAAACCCTTGCTGTCTTACAATATTCGAGTTATTTTTTTCCCATTCTAAGTGAACAAACGTCGACAACATTCAGTCTTTCTGGATGGGGATATTTGGCTGCTTTTTTTATTCTCATGTTTGTTACTTTTATTAATACACTCGGAATTAAATTACTCGCTGAATGTAGTCGATATGCAGGGTTGTTGAAATTTTTAATCCCTTCTATTGCAATTGTAAGCTTATTTTACGTCTCTGATTTTCATTATTTTTCGGGTAGTCTCGGTATTCATTTATCGAGCTTAAAAGATTGGGAAAATATTTTTACGGCGCTTTCAACGGGGGGAGTTATTTTTGCTTTCATGGGATTTCAAAATAGCTTGATGCTTGTAGGTGAAGTGAAAAGGCCTGATCGTATATTGGCTATTGCAACATTAAGTGCTATTGCACTCGGATTTGTTTTTTATTTTCTGTTACAACTCGCTTTTCTTGAGGCTGTTCCTTTAAAGTATTTGGTTCAAGGATGGAGTCATCTTAAGTTGCCAGATGCGGCGAGTCCCTTGGTGGGTTTAACATTACTGATTGGTTTAAGTTTCATTACCATTTTAATTTTAATTGATTCCTGCATTTGTCCTCTAGGGAGTGCTGTGATATACACTACGGCAACCTCTCGTATTTTATACAGCATGGCACTCAACAGGTATTTACCTGCATTTCTTTTGCAACTTAACAAATACAAAATTCCATCTAAGGCATTAATCGTTAATTTTATTGTCAGTATGTTGCTTTTTTTCCCTTTCCCGGGATGGCAAAAAATGGCTGCTTTTTTATCTTCAATTGGCCTTTTAGGGTATAGTATTGGCCCTGTGTGTTTCTTGGCTATGCGAAAACTTGCGCCTAATCAATGTAGGCCTTTTCTTGTTCGAATGCCTAGACTAGTGAGTTATTTGGGCTTTTATGTTTGTTGCCTCATGTTACATTGGTGTGGATTAGAAATTTTATGGAAATTATGTGTTGCTTTAATTATGGGTATATCCATTCATATTTTATATAAAAAAGATTGGTATATCTTAAAAAAGCCGGGTACAAAATGGTTTGGCTTTTATGTTTTTTCTCTGCTAATTTTTTCCTATTTAGGTCCATTTGGAGGGATTAGTTTTTTTGTCTTTCCGTTTGATCTTCTTGTTCTTTTTCCAGTTAGCGCTGTGATTTTGTATTTTTCGCAACGTTGCCTGTGTTCTATTGAAACATTTGAAAATCATTTAAAAATCATTAAACAAAACCTAACCTAGGAGACGCACTAGTTGCACCGGGTCCGAGATCCTAGAATTTTTGCGCGTTGTTCAGCTGCTTGTATTGCCTCAATAAAGGATCGCTTTACGGCATTTTTATCAAGATGAAGCAATGCCGCTTCTGTCGTTCCTCCCTTAGAGGTGACTTTTTCGCGTAAAGTACGCGCTGAGTCATGACTAAGTGCGGCTAAATGACTCGCACCTTCAAAAGTTTTCAACGACAATTGTTTAGCTTGCTCTGGAGAAAGTCCCAGAGTTTCTGCTGCTTCTTGTAGGGCTTCGATAAAATAAAAAACATAAGCGGGGCCGCTGCCAGAAATAGCCGTAATAGCATCTAGTTTTGTTTCATCTTCTACCCAAAGAAAATCACCGATGGTTTGCATAACGCTTTCAGTGGTTTGTTTGTCTGTTGGAGAAAGAGAGGAGTAACTAGCAAGTCCCGTGATGGAGGCATGAATGAGTGCAGCCATATTGGGCATAGCACGCACGAGCCGTGCGTATCCTCCTAGCCATGTGTATAATGAGTCCAAACGAATACCTGCAGCAATACTGATAACAAGCGCATCTCTCAAGTAAGGTAATAGTTCAGAAGCAACTTGTTGCATTTGCTGCGGTTTAACCGCTAAAATGATTACATCACTATCGCTTATAGCCGAGGTGAGTGTGGGCATGGTAGAAATATGCCACTGCTTTTCGAGAAAAGCTCGTCTCACATCATTAATTTCAACCACATGACAATGCGAAGATTCAAAGCCTTGAGCAAGATATCCCTCTAAAATAGCCGTGGCCATGTTGCCGCCGCCAATAAAAGTTATTTTCATGATAAAGCTTCTTGAACCATCACGACTGCGTCATCAATTTGTGCAGAAGTAATCGTCAGCGGGGGAGCAAAGCGTACGACTGTTTCATGGGTATCTTTACTGAGTAAACCTAAATGTAATAGACGTTCACACACAGTGCGCGCTTTGAGTTTATGATCATGCATTTCCATGCCAATTAATAATCCGCGGCCACGTACTTCCTTGACAGCAGGATGTTGCATGTCTTGTAATTTTTTTAAGAAATAAGCACCTTGCTTTTGAGCGTTTTCAATTAATTTTTCTTCTTGTAAAATAATCAAAGCTTCTTCCGCAACGCAAGCGGCTAATGGATTACCACCAAAAGTGCTGCCATGATCGCCAGGCTGGAATACATTCATAATTTCATCATTGGATAAAAATGCGGAAACAGGCAGAAGTCCCCCTCCCAGCGCTTTGCCTAAAATAAGTCCGTCTGGTCTTAGATTTTCATGATCAGATGCGAGTAATTTTCCTGTACGTCCAAGTCCAGTTTGAATTTCATCGAGTATAAATAATACTTGATGTTGTTTACACAAATCATAACATTGCTTTAAATAACCCATAGGCGGAATAACAATACCCCCTTCTCCTTGGATAGGTTCCACGAGAAATGCTGCAGTATGTGGGGTTATTGCTTTGGCTAAAGCTTCAGCATCGCCATAAGGAATAGTAATGAATCCTGGAGTAAATGGACCAAAACCAAAACGATATTGTGCTTCCGTTGAAAAACTCACGATACTGGTGGTGCGTCCATGAAAATTATTGGTGCAGACAATGATTTCGGCTTGATTTTCAGGGATATTTTTTATGGTGTAACCCCATTTACGTGCCGCTTTAATCGCTGTTTCTACTGCTTCTGCCCCGGTATTCATTGGAAGAGCTTTGGAGTATCCCATGGTTTTACATAAAGTTTCTAAGAATGGGCCAAGCGTATTAGAGTAAAAAGCACGAGAGGTGAGAGTTAGTTGCGCCGCTTGTTTTTGTAATACTTTAACGAGACGAGGATGACAATGTCCATGACTTAAAGCAGAATAAGCGCTAAGCATGTCCAAATAAGATTTTCCTTTTTCATCCCATACATATACTCCTTCGCCACGTACGAGCGTGACGGGCAAGGGATGATAATTGTGGGCGCCATAATAATTTTCTAAAGTGATGGCATCAGTCATAATGTTATTCCTTTTGATATTATTTCAAGAAGCTTGAAAATAAATTGTTCAGTTTTTTGTTGTTTATCTTGTGAGGGATTAAACTCCATAATTTCAAATCCAATTTGTAATGGATCAGGATATAGTTGTGCAATGGCATGCAAAAGTTTTTGACCATCAATTCCACCTGGCTCTGGCGTACTTACACCGGGTATATCTTGCGGATCAATAGCATCTAAATCGAAGGTTATGCCATATCCAGCAGTATGTTTAGTGACATGTTCTCGCGCTTCTTGCAAAACATCAGATAAATCTCTGTGACGAATGCTTTCCATATCATAAATTTTTACTTGTAAGCGTTCCAGCAAGGCATGCTCACCTTCTTCAAAACTTCTTGTGCCAATAAGACAAATATTTTGCGGCAAAACTTTAGGATGGTTCGACAGCAGATGAGTTAAACGTTTTTCTCCATATCCTAAAAGAGTTGCGACGGGCATTCCATGAATATTGCCAGAGGGTGAAGTTTCTAATGTGTGTGCATCTTTGTGCGCATCAATCCAGATAAGTCCCATCGGCTTTTCTAGTCCTACCGATGCTCCACTCCAAGTACCAATGGCGGCCGAATGATCTCCACCTATGACACAAAAATGTTCTTTGTTTTTAACACAGGATTGCGTTTGTAAAGCTAATTGTTCGAACAACGGTCTTAAGATTTCTATCTTGCCTTTATCAGACACCTCACGAAATGTGTTGATCCATTTTAATGAATATCCATGTTGAATAGTTTGTTTCCAAAATGGCGAATGAGCAATAACGTCAGGTCCTTCAGCTGCGCGAATATCTGGGCCTCCAGAACCTACCGCTGCACCTATTACATGTAGCATAAAATATACTTCCAAACATTGAAAAAAACATTATAATCAATTTCTTAATAATTAACAAAAGCAAAGATATGTCACACTATAAAGTTGTTCTTGGTTTTATATTATTGTCAATTGGTTTTCATTGTTATGCTGACAATGAAAATATGACTTTTTTTCCTATTGAAGACTATTCGCAAAAAATCAGCCACTGGTTCAATCCATCTCAGAAAAATTATTCAACAAACCTATTAACTCAAAGTTACCAACAAAAGAGATTAAGAGAACTTGAGCATACTTATTTTGGAACAATGCCTCGAGACCATTCATTGTGGAGCCCAACTTATGTGACTTTTATTTTAAATAAAAACAAAAATTTACCTCATTTAATTCAAACAACCTTGGGTAATTTTGATAACCAGAAACAGACAGAGAAAAATATTGTTTTTGGCGTGAATTATCGCCCTTACACACATGCATGGATAAAAAACATTCAAGATAATATCAACTTATCTTCTTTCCAGCATATGTATTACTTGGCTCAAAATAGAGCCATTGCAACAGAAAATTTACCACTGCGTATTATACCTACGGATGATCCCGCTTATTATAGTAGTCATATTGCAGGAGAAGGATATCCATTTGACAATATTCAAACATCAGTGGTTTACGTGGGCATGCCTTTGTATCTTTTAGGAACAACACGAGATAAGGCTTGGTCCTTAGTCATGACACCAGATTGCATTGGTTGGATGCGGTCAAGTGGTGTGGCTCGTGTCAGTTCTACCTTTGTTGCCCAGTGGCAGTCAGCTGCATATGAACGTTTGATAGGTATCAAGCGAACCAATATTAGTATTTTAGATCTCAAAGGAAACTATCGTTTTAGTGCTTATGTAGGCATGATTTTTCCCGAAAGCCATGATTCTGCCGAAACAACAGAAATATTAATTCCTGTAAAGAGTGAGAATGGCTCTGCTTCAATAAGAACAGGAGTTGTTTCATCAAATGATGTTGCATTATTACCCTGGTCTGCAAGTCGAGAGCATTTTGCTGAAATTTTTAATGTTTTAAAAGGGAGAGGATATGGTTGGGGTGGTTTAGAATTTAATAATGATTGCTCTGCGGAAATGAAAGCCATTTTTACATTGTTTGGTATTTTTATGCCAAGAAATACTCAAAGCCAAGGGTTAGCAGGGTACTTAGTGGATATAAGCCATCTAAGCTCTCAAGAGCGTGCAAAATATCTTATAAAAAAAGGCGTTCCATTATTAACACTCATTCATGTGAAAGGACATATTTTATTATATGTGGGAGCTTATAAAAACAAGCGAGGTCAAGCGTTTCCTTTATCTTATCAACAAGTTTGGAGTTTATATCCTAAAGATAAAAGTAGTCGCTCTGTGATTGGTCAAGCTGTTTTCTTGCCTTTACTTTCTTACTATTCGCAGAATCCTCATTTAGCTTCTCAACTGGATAACGAAGTTTTTCAATTAGTTTATTTGAATCAATGGCCGGTAACACCATTGATTCAAACGCTCAGCTTCTGATTCTCAACGTCGGGATGCTATAGTTCTAGCTAAACCATCTAGAGTAAACAAGTTTGCGCTGTCACTTATTGTACGCTGAATGTCACGGACCTGTTGTACACCATTGGTAAAGATTGGGCTGTTGCTTGCTCCTCCTGGTATGCTCGCTGTTCAAGAAGAGACGAGAATTTAGGAAGTGTTTCATCGACTTGAAAAGGGGATAGAGTATCTCTTAATTTATCTATAGCTACAGGAGACGTCGATGAGTTTTTTGTGAGTAGGGATGGTGTTGGCATGTGTATTTTCCTCAAATGCATTATTTGTTCAAAAATTAACTTAGAGGTGATTTTACCTTTTTTCTTAAGAAAAAATGATTTTATGTTTTTTATTTTGGAATCGCTTGCATTTTCTGCCCGTCACCAGGGGCTATTATGTAAGCACGTAAGATGATATTATAAATGACTTTACAGATGTGACTGTTTGTTAGATAATACTACCCTTTATGCGAAAGTGGCGAAATTGGTAGACGCGCTGGATTTAGGTTCCAGTGGGGCAACCTGTGAGAGTTCGAGTCTCTCCTTTCGCACCATATTTTAAGAAATTTCATATTGTTGAGGGTTATTATTAATGGCTATACAGGTTTCTGTGGAAAATGTTCAGGGTTTGGAACGAAGATTAAAAGTGTGTGTTCCTGTCGAAACAGTAAATACTGTCGTTGAAGCATGTTTTCAAAAGGCTGCTAAAACGATAAAAATGGATGGGTTTCGTCCTGGAAAAGTACCTCGTATGGTCATTGAAAAGCGTTTTGGTGAGAGTATTCGTCATCATGAAGCGTTACCTAAATTAATTGATGATACACTGGGAGAAGCTTTTGAAACCGCTGGGGTTTCTCCTGTTGGGCAACCATCCCTTGAAGGTCCTATTGATTTTGTGCCACATCAAGATTTGAATTATTCTGTATTATTTGATGTTTTTCCTGAAATTGTTTTGAAAGATTTAAAAGGCTCTGAAGTAGAGCATATTGTTTCCTCTGTAACAGACGATGATCTTCAAAAAGCGCTTGATCGTATTCTTCAAGAACACACCAAATGGGAAGATATTAAGACTGCAGCACAAGCTAATGATAACGTATTGCTGAGTTATACAGTAGAAGTGGACGGTGCATTGGTTGATGAAGCGAAGATCGAAAAAAAACCTGTTCACGTCGGAAAGCATACAAATCACATTGTTATTCCTGCCATTGAAGATCAACTTATAGGATTATCTGCTGGCGATGAGAAAGTCTTTGAAGTCACTTTCCCCGAAGAGTATTTCATTCCATCAGTTGCGGGTAAAACAGCAAAGGTTTCAGCAATTGTTCATTCAGTACAACGTCCTGAAATTCCAGTATTAGATGATGAATTTGTTAAACGTTTTGATGAAGCCGGCAGTGTTGAAGACTATAAGAAAAATATCCGTAAAAGCATGGATTACTATTTAAAAATGGCGTTAACTCAGTTGAACAAATTGTCTGTTTTTGATGCGCTAGTTGCTGCAAATCCTATTGACCTACCTAAAGTCATGGTTCGAGCAGAAATTGAACGTATGGCGAAAGGCTTTTTGCAAAATATGTTTAGAGGGGAAAAAATTCCTCAGCAAGAATTGAAAAAGTATTTGCCTTTCTTATCAAAAATGTATTCAAAGGCTGCTGAAAGACGAGTACGTTTAGGATTATTGTTTGAAGAGCTTTTAAAGCTTCATCCTCAGACTATTACGGATGAGATGATTCAAGTTGCTGTTGAAGAGCGTTCGAGTTTATATCAAGATCCTAAAGCATGGATTGAAGAGTATTTGGCTGAACCAAAAAATAAAGAAGAAATTCGCAATATTCTTTTGGAAGTGGCTCTGGCTGATAAACTTCGTGAAACTGCAGAAGTTAAAGAAGTCAAATTAGATTATTTTGGCGTTTTAGAAAAAGAGAAAGCTCTTCAATATCGTGATATGGACATGGATGCTTCTGTGGCTCAAGGCGCTGAAGAAGAGCAAGAACATGTTCATGATGAATCTTGTGGGCATGGCCATCATCACCATCATCATGATTCTCATGAGGAAGAAACTGAACATGAATCAAAATAATTTTTCTCCTGAAAATGCGGGCGGGCTTGTACCGATTGTTGTTGAACAATCGGCGCGAGGAGAGCGTTCTTACGATATTTATTCAAGATTACTCAAAGAACGTATTATTTTTCTCGTAGGCCAAGTAGAAGATTACATGGCGAATCTGGTTATCGCTCAATTGCTATTTCTTGAGTCAGAAAATCCAGATAAAGATATTTACTTGTATATTAATTCACCTGGTGGTGTCGTTACCTCTGGTTTGGCCATTTATGATACCATGCAATTTATTAAACCTGACGTCGCAACTTTATGTGTTGGACAAGCGGCAAGTATGGGATCTTTGCTTCTGGCGGGTGGAGCTGCTGGAAAGCGATATTGTCTTCCTAATTCACGTGTCATGATTCACCAACCTTTAGGTGGATTTCAGGGCCAGGCAACAGATATTGAGATACACACAAAAGAAATTTTGTTAATTAAAGACAAACTTAATCATATTTTGAGCACTCATAGTAAAAAATCAAAAGAACAAGTTGCTCGTGATACTGAACGCGATAATTTTATGTCAGCAAAGCAAGCCTTGGAGTATGGTTTAATTGACCATATTATGACGAGTAGAACTGAAGAGAAAAATTCGGAAAAAGATAATGAAAAATAATGAAAATGGCGGTGGATCTGGAAATGAAGGTAGTACAAAAACATTGTATTGCTCTTTTTGTGGAAAGAGTCAGTTTGAAGTTCAAAAACTGATTGCAGGTCCTTCTGTTTTCATTTGTAATGAGTGTGTGAGTTTATGTCTTGATATTATTCGAGAAGAGATTCAACCTTTGCAAGCTGATACGCCATCCAAACTTCCTTCACCGCAGAAGATTGCTGAATTTTTAAATGATTATGTAATTGGTCAAGAAAAAGCTAAAAAAGTTTTAGCTGTTGCTGTTTATAACCATTATAAAAGACTTAATTATTTATCAACTAATAATCCTGATGAAGATGAATTAGAGTTAAGTAAAAGTAATATATTATTGATAGGTCCTACTGGAAGTGGAAAAACCCTACTAGCTGAAACATTAGCAAGAATGCTAAATGTTCCATTTACAATGGCTGATGCGACGACACTGACGGAAGCAGGATATGTTGGCGAAGATGTTGAAAATATCATCCAAAAGCTTCTGCAAAAATGTGACTATGATATTGAGCGCGCGCAAACGGGTATTGTGTATATTGATGAAATCGATAAAATTGCGCGAAAGTCAGAAAATCCTTCTATTACACGTGATGTGTCAGGAGAAGGAGTACAGCAAGCATTACTCAAGCTCATAGAGGGAACCGTTGCCTCTATTCCTCCTCAAGGAGGACGGAAACATCCACAACAGGAGTTTTTGCAAGTAGATACTTCAAATATTCTTTTTATTTGTGGTGGAGCGTTTTCTGGATTAGATAGAGTGATTAGAGAGCGATCGGAAAAATCAGGTATTGGTTTTGGTGCTCAGGTGCATAGTAAAGATAATAAGCAATCTACAACAGAAACTTTATCAAAAGTAGAACCAGAAGATTTAATTCGTTTTGGGTTAATTCCTGAATTTATTGGCCGATTGCCTGTTATAGCAACATTAGAAGAACTCAATCTAGATGCGCTAGTGCGTATTTTAACAGAACCTAAAAACGCCTTAGTAAAGCAATATAAAAAGCTCTTGTCTATGGAAAATGCTGAATTAGAAATTCAACCAGAAGCATTAAAAGCTATTGGACAAAAAGCATTAGATAGAAAAACAGGTGCTCGAGGATTACGTTCTATTCTCGAAGCTGCTTTATTAGATACAATGTATGAGTTGCCATCTTTAACGAAGGTTGAAAAGGTTATTGTTGATGAGAAAACAATTAAAGAAAAATCAAAACCTCATTTGATTACTCGTCAGGATGATGAAAACCAATCTATAGAAAAAAAACTACCTGCCAATAAGGAAACACCAACTATCGAAAAAAAGAAAGCAGTTAGTGGAGAATGATTTAATATACCCAATTAACTTCTTGATACAGAATAAGGTGAGACATTATGCCTCCAAAAAAGAAAAAAATTGAATCATCAGAAAAAGAAACACAGACAAGTGAAGTTGAGTTTAGTTTAAAATTACCTATTCTGCCACTTCGAGATGTAGTTGTGTATCCTCATATGGTGCTTCCTTTATTTGTAGGACGTGAAAAATCAATACATGCATTAGAAGCGGCAATGATAGCTGATAAGCAAGTATTACTTGTGGCTCAAAAGCATGCGGGAGAAGATGACCCTTCTCCTGATGAAATTTATTCGATGGGAACCATTTCGGTTATTCTACAACTTCTAAAATTACCTGATGGTACTGTGAAAATGTTGGTAGAAGGGCGGCGAAGAGGCATCATAAAAGAAATAGAAGCACATGAGAAAGGATACTTTTTAGCAGAAATTGAATCTATTGAAACTCCAGCAGTTGAGCCCAAAAGCCGCGAAACAGAAATTTTAGTACGTTCATTGATGTCGCAGTTTGAGCAATATGTAAAATTAAATCGTAAAATTCCACCGGAAATTTTTTCTTCTCTTTCGAGCATTGAGGATGAAGGCTGTTTGGCTGATATGATAGCTGCTCATTTATCTTTAAAGGTAGAAGAAAAACAAGAACTACTGGAAGTGCTGCCTATCCCTAAACGTCTTGAACGTTTAATGAGTGCATTAGAAAATGAAATAGATTTATTGCAAGTTGAGAAACGTGTACGCGGCCGTGTGAAGCGTCAAATGGAAAAAAGCCAGCGAGAGTATTATCTCAATGAGCAAATGAAAGCTATTCAAAAGGAATTAGGTGAGCTGGGAAATGATTTAACTGAAATTGAACAACTCACAAAAAACATTGAAGAAGCAGGTATGCCTGCAGAAGCAAAGACTAAAGCAACAGCAGAGTTGAATAAGCTCAAAATGATGCCACCTATGTCAGCTGAAGCAACTGTTATTCGTAATTACTTAGACTGGATGTTAAAAGTTCCATGGAAGGCACAAACAAAGATTCGCTATGATTTGACTAAAGCAGAAAATGTATTAGATGCAGATCATTATGGATTAGAAAAAGTTAAAGAACGTATTATTGAATATTTAGCTGTAGAGAGCCGTGTTAAAAAAATAAAAGCACCTATTTTGTGTTTGGTTGGACCTCCTGGAGTGGGAAAAACTTCTTTGGGGCAGTCTATTGCTAATGCAACTGGGCGCAAGTTTATTCGTATTGCTCTTGGCGGCGTTCGAGATGAGGCAGAAATTCGAGGGCATAGGCGAACTTATATTGGTTCTATGCCAGGACGTATTATTCAACGTTTAGCCAAAATTGGTGTGAGCAACCCTCTCGTTATGCTGGATGAAGTGGATAAAATGGCCGCAGATTTTCGAGGAGATCCTGCTTCTGCGCTTTTGGAAGTATTGGATCCCGAACAAAATCACGCGTTTAATGATCACTTTCTTGAAGTCGATTATGACCTCAGTCGTGTAATGTTTATAGCCACAGCCAACTCTTTAGAGATTCCACCAGCATTGTTGGATCGTATGGAAGTTATTCGCTTACCTGGTTATACAGAAGACGAAAAAATTCATATTGCTGAAGAACACTTGTTAAATAAGCAAATTGAAATGAGTGGTTTAAGAAAAGACGAAATTAATATCAATGAAGATGCAATTCGAGATATTATTCGTTATTACACGAGAGAAGCAGGGGTAAGAAATTTAGAACGCAATATTGCGAAAGTTTGCCGAAAAGTGCTTAAAGAGCATTTATCAAAAGAGAAGAAGTCAAAAGGCAAGAATGCCAAGGATAAACAGGAAAAATTAGAAATTACCCCAGTAACATCACGTAATCTAGAAAAATACTTGGGCGTTCAGCAATTTCGCTTTGGTCTAGCTGAGGCGGAAAATCGTGTTGGTTGTGTCACAGGGTTAGCGTGGACAAGCGTAGGAGGCGAGTTATTGACTATTGAAGCCTCCGCGATGCCTGGAAAGGGAAAAGCGCTGTATACAGGGCATTTAGGCTCTGTTATGCAAGAATCTATTCATGCAGCAATGACTGTTGTACGTAATCGAGGTGAGCAGTTAGGCTTATCACCTGATTTTTATGATAAATATGATTTTCATGTACATGTACCTGAAGGTGCAACTCCCAAAGACGGTCCAAGTGCGGGGATAGCCATGTGTACAGCTTTAACGTCTATTTTGACCCATATACCCGTTAAAGCCAGTGTTGCAATGACAGGAGAAATAACTCTGCAAGGAAAAGTCCTTCCTATTGGCGGCCTAAAAGAAAAGCTTTTGGCAGCACATCGTGGACAAATTACGGATGTTATTATTCCAGCTGAAAATAAAAAAGATCTCGATGAAATTCCTAAGAATGTTCTGAAAGACCTGCATATTCATTTAGCTTCAACCATTGATGATGTTCTTAAAGTGGCTTTAACGCATTTGCCAGAGAAAGTCTCAAAAAAAACATCAAAGAAGGTAAAAGCATCTAAAAAAACAGAAACAATTACGCAACGAGCCATCAAAAACCATCAAAAAAACGAATCGTTGAAAAAAACAATAAAAAAAGTATCGCAAAGTACTTGACATGAGTATTGGCATAATGGTTTAATCGCTCCTGCCTTTAAGTAGGTATGAGCCTTGTGACTCAAAAATTAAGAGGAAGAAAGACGTATGAACAAGAACGAATTAATAGAAGCTATTGCTTCTGGTGCAGGTACTACAAAAGCTGCTGCAGGAAAGATGTTAGCTGCTTTTATTGGTGCCGTTACTGATGAATTAAAATCAGGTGGTCAAGTTGTTTTACCTGGATTTGTTACTGTAAAAGTAGGAAATCGTGCAGCAAGAATGGGGCGTAACCCAAAAACAGGTGAAACCATCAAAATTGCTGCTGCAAGAGTTGCTCAGTTTAAAGCTGGCAAGCAACTTAAAGAAGCTGTACAAGAAGCTTAAGATTTTGGGTGCTTAGCTCAGCTGGCAGAGCATCGCCCTTACAAGGCGAGGGTCGTAGGTTCGATCCCTACAGCACCCACCAAGACGAAGGAGTGGTAGTTCAGTTGGTCAGAATACCGGCCTGTCACGCCGGGGGTCGCGGGTTCGAGCCCCGTCCACTCCGCCAACATCCTAAACGCGTTTCCATGTTTAAGTGAGCATAATTCACCGAATCATTTAGAGACGCGTTTTTTTTATATTTTTAGGTTTTTTAGACGAAACATGTTGCAAAAAATTCACGAGCGAGTTCAAGGTGTTATCGCTTGGGTACTTGTTGTTCTTATTGCTATTACGTTCATTCTGTGGGGTGTTAATTACTACTTGGAATCGCGATCAGCTTCAGATGTGCAAGCGGAAGTGAATGGCGAAAAAATCAGTAAAGTTGATTTCTCTAATACCTATCAACGTTTAAAACGTCAAGCTGAACATCAAGTGGGTGATCTATCACCTACACAAGAAACAACACTAAAGAAGCGCGCATTTAAAGAACTCGTTTTTACTCGTGTTGTTTTGCAAGGAGCCCGAGATGCTGGCTATTTAGTCACGCGAGAGCAGGCTGAACAAGCTTTAATGCAAATCCCTCAATTTCAAGAAGATGGCCAGTTTTCTGCTGAGAAGTTTCAGCAGGCATTGAGTTCTGCGTTATATACCCCAGCTGTCTTTTTAACAAAAATACAAGAAGGATTAGTTATTAATCAACAACGTTTTGCTTTTGCGGGCACAACGTTTGTATTGCCACAAGAAATTATTCAACTTGTTGCCTTAGCTAAACAAACTCGAGATTTAAACTATACAATTATTCCTTGGACGAAGTTTGCTCCACCGGCTATGCCTCTTCAAATTTCTTCTGACGAGTTGCATCGTTATTATGAGAAAAATAAAAGCAAATTTAAGGTGCCAGAAAAAGTAAGTATTAACTATATTGCTATTTCATTGAAAAAGATTTTAGCAAAAACTAATGTAAGCAAAAAAGCGATGGAGGAGTATTATCAAGATAATATTGATGCTTATACTCACCCGGCCCAATGGCGTTGGGCCCATATTTTAATTCGTACCCCATTGCAAAATAGAATTGCCTATCATCGAACCTATAATAAAGCGCTTGAGATAGAAAAAATTATACGCAAACAAAAGAACTTCTCCTTGGTGGCAAAAAAATACTCAAACGATGTTTTGTCTGCTGCACAAGGAGGTTTAACGGGGTGGGTTCCTGAACTTGCAGTAGATGATCAAGTGCTTCCTGTTTTGCAAAATTTAAAAGAAGGAGAAGTGAGCGCACCAATTAAAACGAATTATGGTTATGAAATCATTCAACGTGTGGGTTATCAAGCGCCAGAAAAAATACCTTTTGCAGAAGTTCAGAGTCAAATTCGTAAATTATTAAAAACTGACAAGGCCCAACAATCTTTCGCTGAAATGAGTGATACCTTAACTAATTTGTCTTATCAAAATCCATCATCGCTAAAAGAAGCTGCGAATGAACTGGAATTACCCATTAAAACGACTCCATTCTTTACACGCAAAGGACTTTCCAAAGGAATTACTTCATATAAGTCGATTCTTCAAGCTGCTTTTAGTGATGAGGTGTTGGAAGATGGAAACAATAGTCAAGTCATAGCGATTAATGATAGCTTTTTAGTTGTTCTTCGTGTTAAGAAGCATTTGGCTCCTTCTGTAGAAACTTTTGATGCTGTAAAAGAAAAAATAGAAAAGCAAGTTATGCGCGAAAAAGCTTCAACAAAAGCACGAGAATATGGTGAGAAATGGATACAATCTCTGCAACAAGAACATTCAAAAGTGCCACCTTTTACATGGGTAGCTCAAAATGGTGTTTCTAGAGATAATACCACCTTAAATCCTGTTATTTTGTATACTTTATTTAAGATGCCTCTGGTGACAAAAAAATCAAGTGTTTTTCAAGGAGTTGTCTTAGAAAATGGTGATTATGCGTTGCTAAAACTGACAGGCGTGCATCCTGGATCCATGGACGATTTAGATCGTGAAGAACAAAAAATGTTTGAAAATGAAATGGAAGCCGCAGAAGGAATTGTTGATTATAATTTATATGTTGATGGTCTTATGCACCAAGCCAAAATTATTGAAGAAAAGAAATAATGGCAATTTTACAAATACAAAATATTGCAAAATCTTTCGGAAAACAAAACATTGTCAAGGATATTAATTTAGAAATAAAACAAGGAGAGTTTTTTACATTACTAGGGCCTTCGGGTTGTGGTAAAACGACGTTATTGCGCATGATTGGTGGTTTTACTTCTCCTGATGAAGGAAGAATTTTGCTTGAAGGTAAAGATATCACTAATTTACCTCCTGAAAAACGACCGTTACATACAATTTTTCAAAGCTATGCCTTGTTTCCTCATCTTACTGTATATAACAATGTAGCTTTTCCTTTGAAAATGGCTAAATGGTCTAAAGAAAAAATAAAAAACCAGGTTCAAGAGTTACTCGAGGACGTGCAGTTAACGCAGTTCGCACACTGTTATCCTAACGAACTTTCGGGGGGGCAAAAACAACGAGTCGCAATAGCACGATCTTTAGTTGATCGACCAAAAATTCTGCTTTTAGATGAGCCTTTATCTGCATTAGATGCAAGACTAAGAGAACATATGCATAAGGAACTCGTTACTCTGCAAGAGGAAACAGGTGTTACTTTTGTGTACGTGACTCACGATCAAAGTGAAGCTTTGGCTTTATCTAGTCGTATTGCCGTAATGAATGAAGGCGATATTGAGCAATTAGATACTCCACAATCTATTTATTCTAATCCATCAACCTATTTTGTTGCCGATTTTCTAGGTGAATGTAATTTACTAGAAGCCGAAGTGTTAGCTGTTCGAAAAAATGATAGTTCTTCAGTAGGAGCCAATAATATTCGCCTTGATGGAACGCAAATAAGTTTATTAGTGGCTGGCGTTTGGAAAATGGAGTTCAATGACTTGACGGAAAGAAACATCGAAGTAGGACAAAAAGGCTGGTACGCACTTCGCCCCGAAAAAATTCACTTAGATTTAAACAAAGAATTGGGAGAGCATTACTCAGGAGATGAAGCTTCTTTTTCTGCGCAAGTGACTGTTCATGGATATTATTATTACGGCGTCGATACCCTTTATGAATTTCGCTTAGAAAATGGCATATTATTACAAGCTATGTTAGGTAATACTCGTGCAAAGTTAAATCGTTTTTTTGATGAGGAAGAAACAGTGACGATTTCGTTTAATGTGCAATCTGGTCGTTTTTTAACGGAATAGAAGATGTCAGAAAAGAAGATAATATCTATCCCTCCTCTTATTTATCTGATTATATTCTTTTTGTTGCCGCTTCTGATTATGGTGCTTATTGCTTTTCGCCAACCTAGCGATTATGGCGGCATAGCTCCTTTAATTCAGCAAGTGAATGACAAAATCCAAATTAATTTAACGTTAGATAGCTTTGCCTTTGCTTTTACTCATGGTTTTATCTGGACCTTATTTATTAGGTCTGTTATTTTCTCATTACTATCCACATTCTTTTGCTTATTAATTGGTTATCCTTTAGCCATGCTAATCGCTCGAAGTAGTAAGAAACATCGTGATTTTTTGTTACTTTTGGTGATTATTCCCTTTTGGAGTTGTTTTCTTATACGTGTTTATGCATGGATGATTATTTTGGGGCCACAATCTGCAGTAAGTGTGTTAGTCAATAACTTTCTTACATTGCTAGGTTTTTCTCCTGTAGAATTATTACATACTCAAGTCGCAGTGATTATTTGTTTGGTTTATATTAATCTACCCTTTATGGTTTTGCCCTTGTATGCTAATTTAGAAAAACACGACGCAGCACTTATTGAAGCCGGAAGAGATTTAGGTGCAACGCGGTTACGTACATTTTTACAAATTACATTGCCGTTAAGTTTGCCCGGTATTTTAGCCGGCAGTGCGTTAGTATTTATTCCATGCATTGGTATGTTTGTTGTTCCTGAATTAGTGGGCAATAATGACTCGCTGATGATTGGGAATCTGATTAAGCAGCAATTTTTAGACAGTATGAATTGGCCATTAGGTAGTGTGACTTCGGTTATCATGACCTTATTGGTCTTAATGATGTCAGTATTAGTTGGTATGGGGGCCAGTCGTTTGGGAGGAATGAAATATGCTCGAAAGCAATAAGCTCTCAAAAAAGTTAATTCTTGCGGGTGGTTTTGGCTATTTTTTTTTATATGTACCACTCATTATTTTAATTCTGTATTCATTTAATGATTCTCGTGTCAATGTAGAGTGGGTGGGATTTACTTTACATTGGTACCGTGTTCTTTTTAGTGATGTGCAGCTCATTGATGCCGCGTTAAACTCATTGATTATTGCCATTATTGCAAGCAGTGTTTCTGTCGTTTTGGGGACTTTAGCGGGAATTTCATTGCATAGATATAAATTGCGCTTGCTACCTGCTCTTGTTCTTATTCCTGTGGCCGCACCTGAGCTTTTAGTAGGCGTTTCATTACTATTATTTTTCTTGATGATTAATTTTACCCTAGGCTTAGCTTCCATTACCTTAGCGCATACAGCTTTTTGTATTAGCTTTGTCGCTATCGCGGTAAAAAGCCGGATGCATGGCATGGATGATAGTATTATGGATGCAGCAAGAGATCTTGGAGCTTCGCCCTTTAAAGCGTTTTATTTAATTTTATTACCGACGATTCTTCCTGGCATTATTGCAGGAGGCCTTATGGCATTTACATTATCCATTGATGATTTTGTAATTACTTTTTTTACTGCTGGAGTGGGGGCGAGTACGCTGCCTTTAGCTATTTATTCAATGTTAAAGATGGGCGTGACGCCTGAAGTGAATGCGGCATCAACCATGATTATTTTAGTCACATTGATTCTTATGGCTGTTGCCACTAAACTGTCTCCTGCGATTGTTTCTATGAAAGGTGAATAATGCAAAAAATTAAATTGCTTGCTTTAAGTTTATTAAGCTTACTTATACCGGCTTATGCGTCCGCTGAGCCTGTATTAAACGTATATATTGGCACAAATTATATTGCAAATGAAACAATTAAGCGTTTAGAAAAAGAGTGCAACTGTCGTGTAGAGCAAAATTATTTTAATGCTAATGAAGAAATGTTGGCTAAAATTGCAGCAGGAGCAACAGGATATAATGTCATTGTACCTACCAGCTATGCCGTAGACGAATTAGTCAAAATGGGCAAATTAAAACCATTAGATTTAAAACGTTTGACGAATCTTAAATACATTGACCCACGTTTTTTAAATCAACCTTATGATCCAGGAAACAAATATTCAGTACCTTATGCGTATACGCCAGTATTTTTATCTTATAACGAAGATAGAATGAAAGAACTGGGGATTACACCTAATACATGGGCAGTTATTTTTGACCCGCAATATTTACAAAAATTAAAAGGTCGTGTGACAGTTTTTAATTCTTCGCGTAATGTTTTTGCCGCAGCATTGTTATATTTAGGCAAAGATCCTAACTCAACCAATCCTGATGATCTTAAAGCGGCAGCTGATGTTATCAAAAAAGCATCACCTTATTGGGCAAAATATGATAGCGATAGCTATTATCGAGGATTACTCCGAGGTGATATTTGGTTATCAATGAGTTATTCCATTGATATTTTTAAAACCTTACAAGATATCAAAAATTCTCATGCAAATCTAAATTTAGGCGCTTCTTTGCAAAAAGAAGGTAATATGTATGAGTTAGATAATATGGTCATCCCTGTGTTTACACCAGATGAAAATTTATCGTATGATTTCATTGATAATGCACTAGCTCCAGAAAGTGCTTATGAGTTATCTACGTTTACAGGTGCGAGTATTCCTAATGCAGCAGCATTGAAAAAGTTGAGCCCTAGTATAACGAGCATTGATTGGATCTATCCTAAAGATATGTCAAAGATGCATGTGTTTAATGCATATGATCCTGCAACACGACGTTTAGTGAGTACTATGTGGACGGAAATCCAAATGCAGGCTCATTTGTAGTTAGCTGTGGGGGCGAATAATATTCGCCCTCCAAGTCACAATAATAATTAAAATACTCAATATTATCGTAATTAGGCTAACTTTATTCGCCCACGTTAAGCCGGTAAACTCAAACACAATTGCGTGTTTTCCTGGAGACAGTGATAAGCCTACCAGCAAGTAAGAGCTCTTTTGTTTGGGCGCTGATGCGTTTTTAGAAAAGGTGCCATTATCAAAAAAAGTTGGGAAATAAGAGCTAGACTGGCGATCCACAAAAACTGCCAAAAGATCAGGGTAATATAGAACAGGAAATTGAGCAATGCCACCAGTAAAAGAGGATGGCAAATCACATTGTATATTACCGTGATTGCGATGACAGAATGATTCTAGCTCTTTTACAGAAATTGTCGGATGTATTTGCATGTCATGAGGAATTTCTTTCGTATTAACGCTAATAAGGTAGTTTCTTTCTTCGCCAAAATAACCTAAATGAGGATCTTGCATAAGAAGCTGTACACTCATCATTTTTTGTGGAGGTATCTCTAACCAACTAAAAGAGCAGAAACCAATTAAAATTATACCAACCGGAATAGCAAACCAAGAAGATACTTTTTCTTTTAATATCATAGATAAAGCGAAGCCTAATAATAATGAGCCAATCCAAATAATTTGAGCCAGTAGTCGATAAGTGTATTGTGATATGGTGAACACTTTGGGTAAATATGGCCAAAAGTCAAAAGGAGACCAAGTAATAAAAAAGGCTAAAATAAAAAGCAGCAGAAGTTTGATAACCATAAAGGTGTTTTTTTTCATTTTTCCGAAACAAACGCCAATAAAACAAAGGAGAAAAGCAATAAGAAAAGGCCAACCAATGGCAGGATAAAATGCGGCTATGGAATAGGGGGATGCCTCGGAAGCTGCTGTCCAACTGAAAGACAATAATCGAGGCAAAGACGTGAGATGAGTACTGTCTAAAAGAGTGTCAGTTAACTGTCTACCAATGCGAATCAGTGAAGAGTCTAAAAAAGCTGGAGCCATGAACCAGGCAGCAAGTAAACAAGCCCAAATATAGGCAGTTCCAACATAAAATGCGTGAATGAGTGTTTTTTTATTGTGAAGTGACAATAAAATCAATAAACCGATAAAAAGAGAGAAATTTACAAAAGTAACAATATGGACAGTAATTAATAAATACCACCAAAAACTACTCAGAAGCCAATGTTTTATAGAAAATTTTTCATTAAAAAATAGTTGAAAAGTATAATAAAGTACAGCCGCAAGTATGCCTAAAGCCAATGTTTCAGTGAGGGAATGGCGCCAATGTGCATCAACTAAAAAATAAGGCGAAACCATATACGCAAAGCCGCTTAAAAGAGAGGCAGAAAAACGCTGTGTTAGCTGCCAGACTAAGCGATAGATAAAAAAGCCGCCACACAAGAAAGAAAGAAAAAGTATAATATTAAAACTGATACAAGGATTATTAGGTGCAATCACCGAGTAAATAATACTTGTTAGTTGATATAAACTGGGACCATAAAATTGAAATTTAGGATATCCGCGACCATGATATTCTATCGGCGCGGTTCTCAGCGGAAATTGTCCTTCTTTCATCGCTTCTCTGGCTTGCACTATGGCAGCAATATGCGTTTTTTCGTCTTGCGGTTTGGGAATAACTTTTCCCGTGCTTGCCGGATAAAGAAGTATTAAACTGATAATACAGTAGATAAAGAGAGTAATAAGATGTTGTTTCCGAGAGTTTTGAATCATGAACTTTCCTTTGAAAGTAACTGATCAATCGCTTGTCTTGCCAGCATATCCACTTGCTCATTTTCTGCATGACCATTGTGGCCACGCACCCAATGCCAGGTGACATGATGCTGATGCGTTAATAACTCAAGAGATTGCCATAAATCGGCATTTTTTACCGGTTCTTTCTTAGATGTGAGCCAATTTTTTTTCTTCCATCCATGAATCCATTGCGTGATACCATCTTTTAAATATTGAGAGTCTGTATATAACTCTACTTTGCAAGGTTTTTTGAGTGCTTCCAAAGCTTTGATGGCTGCTGTCATTTCCATGCGATTGTTGGTGGTATGAGGTTCTCCGCCATTTAATGTTTTTTCATGGGTTTTTTCTTGATGTTGATAGCGAAGCAATGCCCCCCAGCCACCTGGCCCGGGATTTCCACGGCAGGCACCATCAGTAAAAATATCAACAGTTTTTAACATATCTAAAAAAGCTTAATACCAGAGGTAGGGCGTAATCATAGGTAAGTTTCTCATAAGTGTCAATTTAAGATGCAACACTTAAGTATTTGTTAACTATAGTCGTGCTAAAATTTTTCATACATAAAAATTTTTAGAGACGCTATTATGCCAAATCAATCAACTAGCTTTAATTTATTTTCGAAACTTGAGGAGATTGCTGGATGGATGGTTTTTCTGAGGGAAAATAATCTTTCAGAAGCTTACAACGAAATAAAAGCAAATCCATTTGATACTGATACGCAAATGCATGATGAAAAAGACGACTATAACTATCATGTAAGAGAGCGCAAATATCGTTTAGGGATAAATAGAAACGAACACAATTTCAAATGTGAAGCGGATGCACAGACTTCTGATGCTAGGATAGGCGAACTGTTTAGCTCAAAGGCCACAAGTTTTGTTCAAGTCCGTAAAGATTTTTTAATGTTTTTAGGATTATGCGCACTTTTGAAAGAAGCAAAGATTGGTGGAGAACAACAAGAGATAGTAAAAAGCCAAATTATTGTAACTCTGAACAAAATAATACAGGCATTTTTGAATAAACTAGAGACTTCAAACACTTCTAATTTGAATGCGGTAAGAAATAATATATCTATGTTTCTGAGTATCGAGTTAGTGCATACGCACATCAAAGATATTCCTATTTACCTGTCGAGAGAAGCCATAAGAGCGTCTGCAGCTGCAGGTGGTGGAGCGGTTACCAAGATGGGACCATATTATTCTCGTACAAATGAGCCTATTGAGAGTTGTAATTTATTAGACTGGATAGGTGAGCCAACAATATTGGATTCATTTATATCACTTGCAGAAAAACTTGCAGAGCCTGGATATTTGCCTATTAAGTGGCACACTGATTCATCAAAACCGCGAGACAACTATTCTTTATCCCATGACTCTAGTATTGGAAAACTAATATTAGGTGACACACAGATAGGTTTGGACGAAATAGGAGATCCAGAGATTTATTCTTCTCTTGTTCAAAAAGGAGAAAACCTTTTTCCTAGCACTGAATCAATGCCCCCAGCAGCGGCTGCTATTGAGGTTACTCCATCAGACGATGCACAAGGACTTTTAATGATTTCCAGAACCCACTCCCAACATGTAGGTGATGAATTAGAAGAGATTCCATTAGCAGAAGGAAATAATTTTGAAGCATCTCCTATTGTCACAGCAGAACTAACGCCAGAAGAAAAAAGAGCTCTTTGGCGAGTAATGTGTAAAAAAGGCCATCGTTATTTTCCATCATCTGCACTAAATGCTATCACTCAGGAAATGTTGCTGAGTGTGCTGGTATCTGGCTGGAAAATAGCAGAAGAAAAAATACAACAACTTTGGGATTTAATTAAAAGAACACCATTAGTGCATGGAGAATATTACCACAATGGAAATAGATTACGTTATGGTACATCTGCAACCGACGCAAAATTTGTTTATGATAATTTTTTTGATAAAAATGACATTTTAAGGTCAATGTTTCTCAACTATCTTTTATCTGCGGAACGAAATGCTCTTTGGAATGAATCAGAGCTAATTAAATTTTTTAAAAAATCGACATGTTATAAACTGCTTCTTGATATAGCACGTTACCAAAATCAAGAAGGTAAAGCTGTAACCTATAAAATTTCTGAAGTCCCTGTGATACAACCTCAAGTTCGGTCTCAGGTAAGCAATCAATCACTGGCAGACTTTTGTGGCACGGGGGAAGAAAAATTAGTAAATCTTCGATGGCATCTTGGTGTTCAAGACAAAAAATCTGCAAGAGATGTGGATTTTGACATTATTAATCCAACAAAAACAGCACTTGAAGATTTACGCCAGTTATTAGGTAAAGCATTTTATCAATTACATCACTATAGAGCGACAGTCGGGAAAGTCGTTGACAATCTTAGCAAATCCGACACAAGCTCACTACTAGCGCAGCGTACTGACATGATTCAGGTTATAACTGATTTATTCGGTGAGATGAAAAAATTGGTTGAGAAAGGAGATTTGAGTCCGCAAGAGGTTCTGAAAATTCTCTCTGCAGAAATAGTGGACATTTCTGGCAATGAACCAGCTTATTATAAATTAGCCAGTTTAGCTGTCTGGATTACTGCATCACAAGGTGTATTTGCTGCTTTTGAGGCACTCACAGATCAGTTGAAGTTGAAAAAAGGAATAAATGCGGCGTTTACCTGGGAATTGGAAATGAGAATTCTAAAGGGAGGGCAAGTCAGAAATAGGCTTGAAGGGCTACTACCTCAATCAATAAAACAGGAATTTGAACAGTTGTCCAGCCAAGAGGTTTTAAATGTTTTGTACCCTTTAATGCAGCAGACGCGTATAGTATATTTCTTGATGGATGATGAGCGGGAATATAGATATTACAATAATCAGACACTTCAATGTCCCTCACCTACTGTAGAAGATATTTATAAGCAAATTAAAGAGCTTCCTGTCAGTGAGCGTAGTGCTTTACTATACAACATATTATTTACAGTGAATACAGAGTATAATACAGATCCTGCCATCAAATTTTTCTCTAAATTGGAGAAAAAACAATATATTTGTTATCTTGCCGCTGAGTATATGATTGCGCAGATGGAGTTAGAAGGTAGGATACCCAAAAATTTTGAGGGCTGCGCCGGAGCGAATGACCTGAGAATTCGTCCAGAGATACAGGCGTTACTTGGAGCTTTAAACTGTAATGCATCAGGGCTGAACTCAACTCAAAAAGCATTGTTGTATAAAAAAGATTTACGCAAAGCCATTAAGAATTTACCTCATTTAGAACAAAAAGTAGTTTTTCAACGACGTTTATTAATCCCTGGCAATAATCTGCATACATTTATCACAGAAGAGCGTTGGCATGTATTTCGTTTAAATTTTCATTTAAGATCACAAGTATCAAAAGCAGAACGAGATGAAAGACAAACACTCATGCTTTTAGCGATACTATTTTTTGTTAAGAATACTGGTTTGCCTCAAAATATTAAGGAGATTTTAGAGCAAGAAGTAACAAATTTTATTAGAACTCAAGCTCAGGCAAAAGAACAGTTGACAGAACATCATTTATTTGGGTTAACGGAAAAAGAACAAGATGATTTTCTTTCAGACATATTGGCCCCCGATAGTGCTCTCGGAAAGTTATATAGGGAACCTCGTGGTGCACTCGGAATACAACCATCAGAAAACAAAGGAGAGTTAGGACGCTTGGCGAGATTAAAAGAAAACTTAGGCACAACTACACAATCGCAGAGTGATGCTGCTGCAATGGCTAGTAGTGGTGTGGGGACTTTTGGTGGCAGAGATCAGGAAGCAAGAAAGCTGGCTTTACAAGGGTATAAAGATGCAAAAAAATCGCAATGTGTGATATGTTAGGATTTATCAATCTATAAATGTAACTACTCACCCCGTCATTGCGAGAAGGAGGCGGTATTGTGTAGCGATAGCGGAACAATACCAACGACGACGCGGCAATCCAGACATCGATGCTGGATTGCCGCGTCAGGTTTACTCTTACTCCGCTGCGCCACGTAAGAGTAAACCCTCCTCGCAATGACGGGGTGAGTAGTTACCTATAAATACAAAATATTTCAATAAAAGAGAATATAATGAGCTTACAAAAATACATACAAGAAGAATTAGACACTGAAAAAAAACTAAGTGACG
>JAJZTL010000091.1 GCA_021848965.1 Pseudomonadota bacterium | reverse complement strand
GAAAATGCTATTCCAAGAAAAGATCCTCACTATCGTACTTAATTGTTTAATTTAGGCTAAAATGAAATTCTCTTTTAATAGGGGTATGAAGATGAGAAAGCGTTTAAAAGACTATAGCCTTGATCAAATTTCAAATCGTGAAAAGGTTTCGGGTCAAGTATTACCAATCCAATTTAGCAATGACGAAGCGACTAAACGTGTTGTGATGCATAGTGCAAAACGAGTCATTAATCAGCATAAAGCTGAAATCCAAGAGCTTGCTTATAAATGAGTTTGATTAGCTCAACATTCGTCATTGCTGTGCATGATGAGATCCTATTACAAACTGGCGTAGGGCGAATAGGCTGTCATATTGAAAAGCTAGAAAGCGTATTAAGCCGTATAGATCAGCAGATGTATTACAGTAATGTAAGCGACATTTTTGAGATCGCAGCATGGTTTGGTATAGCTATCTCAAAAGGTCATGCTTTTGTTGATGGTAATAAAAGAACTGGTTTAGCTGTAATGCTGACTTATCTCGAAATTCAAGGTGTTACCATTCAGGAACAAACAGGTTTAGATGATTTGATGGTCGATATTGTTGAATCACAAGAAGAACATGAATTATTAGCCAAAATTGTGGCTGAATTCTTATACGAGCTTTCGATAATTTAAACTAAGAAATCAGAATCTGAATATTTGGATCATCGATATTCGATAAAAGATTCTTATAAATTAAATAATTTTCATCCTCTCGGCAGATAAAAAATACTTCTGCAACATGATCATATTGAGGCAACATAGAGAGTATAGTACCAATCGCAATTTCAGCAGCCTTTTGAGGTGGAAAACCATAAACACCTGTACTAATACATGGAAAAGAAACAGTGAGTGCATGAATTTCATTAGCTTTGAATAGTGCATTACTATAAGCATCACAAAGCAATTGTGGCTCATTGTGTTCGCCATCTAACCATCGTGGTCCAACCGCATGAATAAGGTATTTAGCAGGCAGATTACCTGCTGTTGTTACTTCTGCTTGACCTGTAGGGCATCCACCTTTTTCTTGATTTAGACGAACACATTCTTCTTTCATCAATGGTCCAGCTTTTTTATGAATCACATAATCAAGTCCACCACCACCAAGCAAAGATTTATTTGCTGAGTTAACGATGGCATGTACAGCAAAAGCTGTTATATCTGCTTGGATGAGATGGACTTTTTTCATAAATTTTATGCAATACCGCGATCTTTTTTAAATTGAGAAATAATAGGATTTAATTCAGATCCACAGAATTCAATATACTCATTTGTAATTCCACGACCACTAGAAGGATGTGGCAACCCAACTACAGTGCAGTTTTCAAATTTATTGATATAAGCCAATGAGCCATGATAATCAGGCATTCTTAATGTTTGCAATTTTTCAATTTCATTGCCCATAATTGGAGTGAATTTATCCCTTACTTTATAAAATTTTAGTACCTTAGTTAAAAGCTCACTTCCCATAAACAGAATTACTTTAGGTCTAAGTTCTTCTATATGTGCTATGAAATTATCAACATTTTCATCTTGTTTGTAGAAAGGAATTGCAGAACGAGATTTTTTTGATTCTACAGCCCAATTAGTTTGTACAATCATTTTGTCGAAAGCATCGCCTAAGCCTTCCTCATTTAGAGGATGCCCCCACATAGAAAACCAAGTTCTAATTCTTTTATCGTATTTAATCCATGTCTTAGCAACATCACCATATCGCAATGATTTATTAGAAAAGGTACATTCTTTAGTCATATCTATTATAACTTCTTGCCCCTTACTTTGTGATTCTTCACCCCATTCATAACCACAAATCATTAATCCGTTTTTATCATTAAAGCCTGCGAAAATTGAATTTGCTAAATTTAGACTTTTTTCCATTTTATCTTCTCTGATACTTTTAAGATTCAAATTATCACATATATTTCATATATATCAATCATTTATATTTATTGGATTAGTGATGTAATTGCATCAACGGTTTTAACGAGGCTCTAGGTATCGCAATATTTATAACAAAAAATATATTTCATATAAATCATTTATATGGAAAGTTTTTTATAGATATAAAAATACACTTAACATAAAATCTCTTATGCGAAATTCATCATCTGTAAGCCCAAAATAGAAATGTCCGGTTTACCGAATGCTCGACCTAAGATCTCAGAACATAAGAATTTGATGATCACCCTGGTTCTCAAAACTCGATACTTTATTGAAAAGTTCTATCGAGGCTTATAAGTCCCTGAAACAAAAAAAATGCCTGAAGTTCAGGCATTTTTTACATCATCAATATCTACTAAAAAGCTTACAACAATCAAAAAACGAGAGTTTTATTCTTGTGAATACGACTTAACTTTTTCAAAAATTGGATAGAAATCTAATCCCTCATCTTTCATCGTAGAAATCAACGCAACGATTACAGCAATATGTGTAGGAACCACACCTTGTTTACTGTAATTCGTAATCGAATTAGGTTTCATATCCAATAAGGCAGCAAATTCCTTAATTGAAAGCCCAGCTTTACCGACAAGACGTTGAAATTCAGTATATGGCATTTAATTAAATTTATAGAAATGGTGTTTTGAGATTATAGCATAGGGTTATATTTACATAAAAACACATAAAATTATGTGGTAAGCACATATTTTTATGTGTTATAAATAGCTTATCAACTAACCTATTTATCCTTACTATCGGAGTAAATGTAATATGTACTCATACCCGGATTCAAACACTGAAAAGAAAATTGCTCTCATGATCATCAATGACTTTTTCATTCAAAAAGCCCATGAACTGTGGATTTTTTTACAACTCGATCAGTGCTTTAATGATTATGAAGCCACACTGATTTGGACTCGACGTTATTTAGAGAAGCATCCTGAGTGTGAGTACAGCGATATTCAAAAAGCCTTTGTTTCTTGTTTCCCAGAACACTTCTTCAGCTTTGACTGTTAATTTATGAGAGGCACGGTAAAAAATCGAAATGAACCGTACCGGGTTTGTCGGAGACTTTTTTATTTAAGTTAGGCCACCTGACCTAACGGGTTAATCTTATCATAGTACATTGCTTCTTTGGTGGAAGCCAAAATGCATTGCATCAAATTATTGGGGGATAAACTGAGTGCAAGGAACTTTCAAAGCCAGGTCAATGAGATTCATGCCCGTGTAGCAGTATTAAATAAATTTATGGAATTAGGCCAACCTCATACCCAAGTTATCACTTAAATTTGAAGTGATATGGGGAACCTTAATTTTTAAATCTTTGTGCAACAAGGCCTATTGAATCCGAAAAAGATAATAACTAGGCTTATAGATAATTTGATTTTTTAAATTTCCACAGTGGAAATTTAAAAATATTTTTTTTATTTTTTTATTATGCTAATATAAATTTAATTTTTATATATATTACCCATGACAATATACGTAATCGCAAATCAAAAAGGTGGTGTTGGAAAGACAACGCTATCAACCAACTTAGCTGTTGCTCTGAGTAAAAAAGGCAAGACGACTCTTGTAGATGGAGATGATCAACAATCCTCTATAAAATGGAGTAAACGTAGACTACAAGATTCTATTACAACCATTGCTCTTAAAGATAATTTAAAAGAAGAATTACAACAATTAAAACAAAATAATAAATATATTGTATTGGATGTTGCAGGGCGTGATTCAGCTGAATTTCGTTCAGCATTATTAACAGCAGATGTTCTTATTATTCCAACACAACCTAGTCAAACAGATATTGAAGTACTACCTTTTGTTCTAAGATTAGTAAATACAGCAAAACAAGTGAATAAAAATTTAAAAACATTTGTGGTGTTAAATAAAGCCCCAACTAATAATAAATCTACAGAAATTGATGCTGCTTTAGAGCTATTACAGCAAGTCAAGTCTGTTAAAACACTAAATACAATTTTGCGTGATCGCAAACAATTTCGCGATGCGATGATCGAAGGAAAATCAGTATTAGAAATGGGTAGCAGCAAAGCAAAAGATGAATTAAATGAATTTTTGGTGGAGATCCTGTAATGGCAAAAAAACCATTAATTGTCGATTTTAATGATTCTCTTGAAATGGAGCAGGCATTTATTAATGCAGCAGGAACAGGAAAAGTATCGTTAATATCATCAATTGAAAATAATATTGTTGATGTACCTATAGAACTTATTGACTTCTCAGAGCATCAACCTCGTATTATTACAGATAAAGTTTTACAGGAAGTTGAAATTCTTGCCACGAGTATTGCAACGAATGGACAAATTTACCCTATTGTTGTTATAAAAAAAGAGGAAAGATATGAGCTCGTCGGTGGAGAAAAAAGGTTTAGAGCTGTTCGAGATATATTAAAGCATAAGACGATTCGTGCAATTATTCGAGATGATAAATCCAAGGAAAAAACAGCTTTAATTTCATTGATTGATAACTTACATCGATCGAATCTTAGTGATTTTGAATTAGTCAACGCCATACAAAAACATTGTAATGAGTTTGGATACTCTATACAAAATGTAGAATTTATCACTCAAAAATATCAACTAGATCAATCTAAATACTTTAGATTAATGAGCTTTTATAAACTTCCAGATTATATAAAAGAAGATCTAAAAATAAATCCAAAAGCTATTTCAGGTGCAACTGCACAACAATTGTTAACCGAATTAAATAAACTCGTTTTAAAATTTAATCATCAATTGGTTGAATCTGCCACATTTAATATATGGAAAAAATATCTAAATGAATTTACAGAAACTAATCGTCCATCAAAAAAATTCATTTACGAAATAGAAAAAGCATTAACTGTACAAGAGATAGCTAAAAAGCAAGAACAAAATATCACAAATACGTCTAAAATTAATAAAATGGTACTAAAAGATAAAAATGGTCTTAAATTTGGCTCAATTAAGATTGAAAAAAATCTCAATGGGAAGACAGTCGTAAATATTCGTACTAGTTTAAATGCTGAATTTAATCAAGAAAAAATTGAAAAACTAGAAGCTTTTCTTGCTGATTTAGACGATAAGGTATAAAAAATTATAAATTTCCACAGTGGAAATTTATAATTGAGTATCCAATATGTTATAGATTGATATTGGATACTACCATTTACCATATATATAAGATTAAAAAATGATACATAAGAAAGGTTATCATCAGAAAGGTAGTTGATCTTCTGCAGGATCTAAAATTTCATCCATATCAGAATCTGCAATATTTTTATCTTCATGCTCTGCCATATTATCTTCAGACGCATCTTTTTTAAAGATATTCATATTGCGTTTTGCTTGTATCCAAAAATAGTAATCCAGATCAATAAGTTTATGATCATTCAATATATCTAACTTATTTGTTAATAAGCTACGCATCGTTTTTTTAGCTGTAATCGTATCCAAATCACCTAAAAAATAACCATAATCGTTTAAGAAAACATCACAATTCACTAAAACTGTGATTTGCTTAGAGCTCAACTTAGTGACTGGTTTAATATATTTAACGCGTTCTTTATCTTTAAAGTGTGATCCATCATCACTATATGGAATTGCATTTTTAAGATGTTTTTCTTTTAATCGATCAATAATACGTTGAAAAATTAGATTTCTATGCTCTTCCTTCATTTTGTAAGTAAAACGTATACCTACAACAAATTTTCCATTTTTAATCGTTTCATAATCAATTTCAAGATTACTTAACTTATTAATTTGTGTTTTAGCAACATTCAAAACACGGCTTTTTAAGTTATCGATTAGTTTATATTTATCTTCAATATCTAAAGCAAAACGCAATCTTTCCAAACTTATATCATGAATTTGCTGAATACCTAATGACTCAGCTTTCCATAATTCAGAATTGAGAATCCTATAAATCCGCATGGCATAATTAGAACGCATCCGCATAACATAGCGAATTTGGTGTGTACTAAATGAATGCGTCATACCTGTCGGATTAATTAAGTTGTAGAAGTAATTATAAAATTCTCTAGCAAAACGAATCTGCATGCATTTAGTTTCTTTACTATAATGACAATAAATAATCATTGGTACCTTAATTGGTGTAGGATCATCTTTTTTCTTGATCAACATTACCTTAGGCTTATAACTATCATAAACACGCTGCAAGGCCTTTTCACCATACCGATGAATTTCATATAGCTCACTTGCTGTGACAACATCTTTATCTAAATCTTTTTCTGAAATCAATTCACCAAAATTAGCTGCACTAATCGTAATTAACTCATCTGGATCAAAGCGCATATTTTTATTTAGTTCATTTTTGCGCACAGCAACCATAGCACAGTACACTAGCTTTTCTTCATTAGCTTCATAACTGTAATTTGCAGTGGTCATATCATTACGTGTAGCCACTAAATCAGTGTATTGAACACGACGAGAAGAAGGCTTTATTAATTCTGTACTTTTCAAACCAAACTCCGTGGTTACAATTTTATAACCATACATTAATAACATTTTGTATTGAAATCAACAATGAAAGCAAACAGATCAATAAAAATATATCTTTTAGCTTACGGACAAAACGTATGGTTATTCACAGATATTTAATAAAATTATCAACAACGGACAAAACGTATGGTCATTTCATATAATCTAATAAATAATGAGAACAGGACAAAACGTATGGTTATATCAAAAATAAAATTCAAATAAGCTCAAAGCATTGCTATTAAATGCTTTTAATGTCATTACAATAAAAAAAATAAGTAAAATAATCCAATATATCAATAGAAAGAAAAACCAATCTTCAATAAAAAAGCATGTACATCGGACAAAACGTATTGATAGTGCTTAAAACATCATCATTTATTTGGAATAGAAAAAATTCATGGTTATAGTTTTTATTGTGCTAACTGCAATGAATATTTGTATATTCACTTTAAGAGAATTTTTACTATTGATAATTTTGTGGATAAATTGAGACAAAACGTATGGTTATCGGACAAAACGTATGGTTGAACGGACAAAACGTATGGTTGAACGGACAAAACGTATGGTTGAACGGACAAAACGTATGGTTATTAATGAATAACCAATTGAATTTAAATATAAAAATATCCTTATAAACCTTATTAAATATATATAAACATATATAAATACTTATAAACCTTTAATTTAATTTTTTAATAAAATTTTAAATAAGACGAATTGAAGCAACAAGTGCAACACTATAAAAACCAGCGATCACTTCACTGAGTGTATACCAACATAGTATCTTTCTAGGACGATTATTTAGACCAAACTCTATCTATTCTATTCGCTCTTTTGATACATCATCAAACGATAAGGATTTTGGCAAATATTCATTCGTATTTTCATTTTTAGCGCGTTGATTAGACTTTTATGGATCCACAAAGTAAGTGTCTATGCATGCATCTGTTATCCTACTATGCTCTGAAAACTCCTTACCATTATCAAAAGTCACACTATAAGCATGACTGCTACGCAAACATTCTAAAGGACACGAGATCGTTTTAGTTGAGGTTCTCATTTGCCACAAATGAACGATATGTACATATAGACTCTTACGTTTCACATTCGAGTAGTTCTAAATTATTTTGGCTGTGATTCATGCAGGAATAATGAAGAGCATTCGACAGCCGTGGGAATTGATCGGCATAGCGTTGGTAAATACTGATTTCGTGATTGAGTTGAACAATACTGTTTTCTACACGTTCCAGTTCGATTTGCAGCTGGTCTTTCGTTTCACAAGATTCTTGCTGTGTTGGAAGATGGATGGTGCTGGACTGTGTGATTGGCTGATAGTTTTAGATGTGACCATCTCTGATTTTTTAAAAACAGCTTAGTATCTACATAGACGTAATATTCTATATCGTGTTTGAAAAAAATATTCCAGTGAAAATCTATTGTCTATAGCACCTCTAACACCTGCGATAATAGGAATTTAAATATTTCAATTAGAATTTAAACTTTTCTTGAAAACAAAGAATATTTCTTATGTGATCTAAATTCTGATAAGATATATGAAAAGTTTAGAGTCTAAGTGTAAATAATGATAAAGAATAATATTCGACGTGAAAGCTACCTGAAATTTCTGAATACATGGAAAAACCGTGATCTCATTAAAGTACTATCGGGTGTACGTCGTTCTGGAAACCACATTAGGAAATTTGAACAACAGCTATAAGTGATATTTTGCTCCTCAAATGATGTTATAAACATCAATATATGGAGTATTTTATGGCACGTAGACCAAGAAGAAATCATTCAAATGATTTTAAAGCTAAGGTAGCACTTGCTGCGATTAAAGCAGAAAAAACACTTGCTGAATTGAGTTCTGAGTTTGATGTTCATCAAAACCAAATTATTGACTGGAAAAATCAATTAATCTCAGCTTCCTCGCAAGCTTTCGATCAATCAAAAGCTCCATCAG
>JAJZTL010000090.1 GCA_021848965.1 Pseudomonadota bacterium | reverse complement strand
ACGTAACATTTCTGCAGAGACGATACGGGTATTCATTCCTACATTATGTGCAACTGCTGCCGCAGTCTCTTTATTATCGCCTGTTACCATTAAAATGCGCAGCCCATATTGGATTAATTGCTGTAAGAGCGACTTTGAGTCATTTCTTGGTGGGTCACTCAAAGAAATCAAGCCAACTAATTCTAATTGATTTCCAGTGCTGCCTCCTTCATCTTTATTGACTGCAACAGCAAGAACACGATCCCCTTGTTCTGCCATTTGTGACACCTCTGAAGAAATATTAACCTCTGCGCTCACCAGTGATGCCACAATGTCTGGGGTACCTTTAATCACATGCACTTGCTTACCATCTTGTTTAAAGAGTGCTTCGGTGCGTTTTGTGCTAGGATCAAAAGGAATAAAAGAAATTCGTTCATTTGGTGAGGTTGCCAATTGACGTCGGTGGGCTTCAAAAAGAAGCGCTTGATCAATAGGGTCTTGAGAGGACTCATCGCTTGCAAGAGACGCATAATGCACTAATTCAGATTCAGTATAAGGCGCAAATGGATTTATTTTGGCTATTTTAAGCCGGTTTTCAGTAATTGTTCCTGTTTTATCAGCGCACAATACATCCATAGTGGCTGCTTCTTCGATGGCGGTTAAGTGAGTTACTAAAATACCTCGTTTGGCTAATTGAACAGCGCCAAGTGCAGTGGTTAGGGTAAATGTAGCGGGTAATGCGACAGGAATTGAAGCAACAATTAAGATTAGAATAAAAAGCAAGACATCGACAATGGGTAGCCGAACCTTAATCGCAAAAATAAAAACAGATAAAGCGAGTAAAATATCGATGGTGACTAGATATTTTATAATCGTAAAAATGATATTTTTGGCATGACTGTTGGCTTTCGCTGTCTGAATTAATTCGACGGACTTTCCAAAATAGGTGTTTTTTCCTGTCGCAACCACTTCGCACGTTGCTTCGCCACGTTTGATAATCGCTCCAGAGTAAGCTATTTTTCCTGCTTCACCTTCGATTGGCAACGCTTCGCCAGTTAAAACTGATTGATCAATTAATACATTCCCATCCAGCAAATTGACATCGGCAGGTAAAATATCACCGACTCGGATATGGATGATGTCCCCTGGAACCAGCTCTTTTGCTGAAATGAGTTGCCACTGTGAGTCACGCAGAACCCGTGCCTTAATTGCAAGATGATGCCGTAATAAAGAAAGTGCTTTGTTTGCTTTTTCTTCTTGAAAAAAACTAAGCAATGAATTAAATACCAATAACGCGAGAATAATTAAGGCTTCATTGTATTTTCCAAGAGTAAATTGAAGCACAATGGTTAGTTCAAGCATCCATGGAATTGGGGACCAAAATTTCTTAGCAAGAACGATGAAGCGATTAGATTTCTTTTCTTCAATGAGATTAGAGCCATATTGAGCTAATCTTTTCTGTGCTTCTATACTGGTTAATCCTTCATAGTTCCCTAAAATGTGTTTTTCAAGCATGATAATCCCTTATGCATCTGCTTTTTTCAGGTTAATTTACTTACTTCTGATAAGTAATACCGGAGTTGTTGCAAGTCGAATAACCCCTTCAGCCACACTACCTAGAAGTATATGACTAAATCCATGACGACCGTGGGTGCCAATCACGATTAAATCAGCATGCCATGCCTTTGCTTCTTCTACAATTTGCTCAGAGATTCTTCCTGAAGATGTAAATCCAGATAATTGAATTTCACATTCAACATTCGACTGACGAGCTATCTCCTGCATCGCATTTAAAATTTTTTGTCCTTCTGCTCTGCGTACAGCAATAAGCATGTCACGATCAACATCATCTTCATACAGGTTATCGACAACATGGATAATTTGGAGTTTAGCTTTTTGGTCTTTGGCAAGTTGAAGGGCTTCTTTTAATGCTAAAATGGATGTGTTACTGCCATCAACCGCCACCATAATTCTTTGATATCGCATTGTATCTCCCCGGGTTTGTTTCCCAGATATAGGAAGTAAAAACAACTATGATTTTGTACTTTTTCGTATTTTTTCTATACGTGCATTGATTATAGGAACAAATAAGCGATACAGGAATTGTTTCAATGCATTAGGACGATTTCTATAAAGATTGGTTTGATAATATTCTATGGGATCATCCCAAACTCCATGGTCTTCGATTACCGCGCACATTTGCTCAAATTTTTCTTGATTCAGGTTGAGTTCTGGGCTCAGCTTATCCTCGTCACATGCAATAGCAAAACCTATATTCCAACCACTTTGTGCTAATTTGTCTATTGCCCCACGAAAAAAGACTAAATCATCAATATACCCATCGATTCTTAGCCACTGCTGACCAATTTCGACCTCAACCCATTAATGAGATAATGTGTAAGGTAAGAAAATATATAAAAATCCAGGAAAAATACCTTGTTGAATTTCTCGCTTAATGAGCGAAAAATGAATACGCGCAGGAATATTAATTGCTTTGCATAATGCTAAGAAAAGAGTGCTTTTTGTATTACACTGTCCCATTTTTATTTGTAGTGTTTCAGAGGCAGAAACTAAGTCTCCCTTGAGAGGAAATCCAAATTGAATCTCATCACGCACGAAGTTAAAAATACGCTGTAATTTTCCTTCTCGTTTCGACTCACCTTGGGTCAACTCGAGCGCGACTTCATGTACTTTGGGATTTTGATAATCGGCTAATCGTTCTGTCAGCATAACCTTCGACTCCCTGTGGTATGATAAAGAAGAACATTTTATGTGTCAGTCCATGTTTGATGTTATTGGTCTATTATAGTCTCTTTACGACAACGAGAGACAGTCTGTCCTGAGCTAAGCTCAATAATCTCACCTTCCGCGCCAGACTCTTCTATTTGACATCGTCCATGCAGAAGTGCTTGTAACTCGTTGATGCTATTTCCGGTAACTGTGTAAACAATTTGATTACCTATTCTGATTCGGCCTTCATAGAGGCTTTTAGCTGTCGATTGATTCATATTTTGCACCTGATTCTTAAGCATTATGCTTTAATTATAGTTCTACTAA
Organism: Pseudomonadota bacterium; assembly: GCA_021848965.1. GTDB lineage: Bacteria > Pseudomonadota > Gammaproteobacteria > Legionellales > Legionellaceae > CABHON01. The sequence goes on along the minus strand of JAJZTL010000090.1, from coordinate 5,520 downwards.
TAAACGATAATCAGTAAAAATGAACCTTCTCATAGCAGGAGTTGAACAATTGATTGGTTAGCCTGCTTATCGAAATAACTTATAGGAAAATGGTCATTGCGACATGTTCATGATAAATAAATAGTCAATGATGGATACATGTCAAAATCCTCTTCCTTGCACGTCTTCTTTGGAGAAGAGGTAGTTGCAGCCTATGCAAAGAATAAAACATCCATCATGATCATCACACCAGCGTTTAGTAAAGTAAATACCGTCCTAATCCTTAAGAACCATTAACATTAAATGTACTCTATGAGCTAAAATAGCAGAAACTATTGACACAGAATGCCAAACCACATGAAACTTGTATGTCCCATTCAATTGATTATGGAAAAACAAATGGCTGATAAAATTAAAGGAAAAGTGAAATGGTTTAACAAAGATAAGGGATTTGGCTTTATTGAAAGCAACGGCAAAGACTACTTTGTACACTTTAGTGCAATTCTTACTAATGGTTTTAAATACCTTCCCGAAGGGGCACCTGTTTTATTTAAAATAGGCAAAGGACAAAAAGGACCTTCTTCGGAAGAAGTAGAACTCATAAACTAATAACCGTCACTTACGGATAAAGCCAATCAGGGAGGAAGAACGTGAATAAGCGAGTTGCTTTAGTAACTGGTGGAACGGGCGGCATTGGCACAGCCATCTGTCAAGAACTAGAAAAATTGAATTATCAAGTAATTGCGTGTTACTTCAAACAAGGTAATCATGGGTTGGCTAGAGAATGGCAGAAAAGACAATCCTCTCACGGCTCTCATATCGATATTGCTTATGCTAATCTTTCTTCTTTCAATGATTGTGAAAAATTAACTGATTTGGTCATAGAAAGGTACGGCAAAGTTGACGTTTTGGTCAACAATGCAGGTGTTACTTGCGATACCACCTTGAAAAAAATGACCCCAGAACAATGGCAAAATGTCATCGATGCGAATTTAAGTAGTGTGTTTAACATGACAAAAACTACATTATCAAATATGTTGGATAATGGTTATGGGCGGATTATCACCATTTCGTCCATTAATGGACGCAAAGGCCAATTCGGCCAATGTAATTATGCGGCAAGTAAAGCAGCACTCTATGGATTCACAAAGAGTCTTGCACAAGAAGTAGCCAAGAAAGGAATCACTGTGAATACGGTCTCTCCTGGCTACATTAAAACCGAGATGCTTGCCTCCATGAAGGATGATGTTTTAGAAGCGATTATTGCCAAAATTCCTGTAGGACGGTTAGGTATGCCGCAAGAGATTGCTCGCATTGTAGCCTTCTTAGCGGATGAGCACAGTGGTTTTATTACTGGAGCCAATTTTGATATCAATGGTGGACAATACATGTAATAACTTTTTTGTAATGCATCTTGACTATACTTCGGAGGAATCGTGGATAATAAAAACACAGAAAAATCGTTTGAAAAAATAGAAGACCAAATCGAGGGAGTCGTATTATATCTTTTGAGAAAATATGCAACAAAAAATGAATTATCGCCAAAACGTAATTCTGACTTGAAGGAAGAGTATGACGTGATACGTTCGAAATAATTGACGCGCGAAACAGGAATTTTTGGGGCTAGCCCCACCTCATACGATGCATTTATCCAGTGGCTGGTAAATAATTTGGTGCCCATACCCAGTCCGAAAGTACAAGAAAAAGATGAAGTCACGAAAGAGCAAAATTTTGCTCCAAATCCACTTTCAATGGAACCCAAACCATCACCTTCTAATACAAAAGAGAACGTAATTAGATAAATGAAAAGGAGGATGAGCAAGAACTCTTTAACCCCTCTCCTTTCAATATGAAACCATGGTAAAAACCACAATTCAAAAATAATATAAGAGCTGCTGTCTTGAAAGGATTTTTTCGAGACAGTCATTTCTCATAAAGCAAAGCATAAAAAGTGTCTGTTATGCAACAGGTAGCTGCTGAGTGATCCGTGGAGCCAGATTTAAAGGATTATATATCAATAACATAATACTTTGAGAAATGATAAAATTTGGTTTTCCTGTAATACCTGGTGCAGTAATTGTTTTAAAAATGATGAGTTAGACACAATAATATGAGCCTCGTGAGGGTATTACTTGATGTACATACGTGTATTAAATAAATTATATTTTTCGAATCAGTGCCAAAACAAACCCGATTATCTTATGCCCACAACTTTGATTAACACGAATACTGGCCCAATTCTCATTTACAGCGATTAATTCATACTCCTCCATTGGGCTACCTGCCGAGAGTTGCTTATAACGACGCACAGTAATTTCTTTACTATCTTGTAAATGGGTAACAACTATGCCCCCTGGACGAATTATTTGATCGGGATCAACAATTAATACATCACCAATTTTAAGTTCCGGCGCCATACTGTCATCTTGTATGCATAATGCAAATGCATTTTTTCCAAGTTGAGTTGACAAGTCAGGGCTAAGCGGAATAAAAGATATAGCATCACTTTCTCTATCTTCTCTAATCGCTTGAATATACATTTGAGGATTACAAGCTTGCTGTGCATTCAACAAAGGAACTAACGCACCTAGCCAAGGAAATTCCTTTTGGATTTGTTTATCATCCGTCAAACACATCAAATACCCAGGAGCAACATCTAAGGCCTCTGCTAATTGCTTAATTTCCTCAGGTCCTGGGGTTCTTATTCCTCTTTCCCAGTTATTTATACGGGATGGTTTTAAATCGTCTGTAAGCTCTGCGAGTGCTTTTCTAGTCAATCCTTTGGCTTGTCGCTCTTGAAAAATTCGCTCGCCAATTTTTTCTTTGATGTTCATCATTAAGTTATACCTTTTCTCAAAGTAGCTAATAAATCCATTGACAAATCACTTAATGTGCAATAATGTCGTATTTGATTGCACGTTTAGTGCAACTTAAAATTATTATCTTTCAAATAAAGATAACACAGAATAAAAACAATAACGAGATGTACAACCAGGAATGTGTATCAATCATGGATTTTATGGTTAACAGCGAGGAACTTGAGGCAATTTATGGTTTGCCTCATGCACAACAACTCGCTTACTTAAGAGGGATACGACCGTACATGGACGTTAAAACAGGACTTGTTGGCGTTAAACGGAGAATTAGCTTTCAGTCGATTGCTGAACAAATTTATATTCAGCCGCACCAAGGTGTAAAAAGTGAAAAATATTCTCGTGCTCAAGTTCGACGTGCTTTGTCTGCTTTAGAGCGTGCTGGTTTGATCAGTTTGCAATCAGAGGAATTGCAGCTGATTTTAAAATGCAACTTAGCAACTTTGGGTTATTTTACCCAAAATAAAGTAGTCACAAACCCGTCACAGAAAGCCATCACATTTTGTTCTGAACAACCCATTGTAAATAAAGGGTTTTACGAAGGTTATTCAGAAAAACCCGTCACAGTGGAACCCCAAAAAGCCGTCACACCTCTTATTAAAGATAATAATTATATTTATTTATTACGCCAATTCGACCATTTCTGGCTTATGTACCCCGAGAAAAAGTCACGTGATCGAGCTTTTGAAATTTTTCAACAAATCAATCCCGATGAGCATTTACTACAAACCATGTTGCAAGCACTGGATAGCCAAATCAAAGCCCGTAAAACGAAAGAAGCGCATGGCGAATGGGTTCCAGCCTGGAAGTTTCCAGCCAACTGGTTGTCGCAAAAGTGTTGGGAAGATGAAGTCAAAATCGAATTAAAGCAGGAGAAAAGGAATGAGAACCGTCGCGCAAATACTGCAACAACAGCCCATGACCCATTCTGGAACCCAGAAGCAGGAGACTTGGCCAGTACAGGAGAAGATGAATACCAGAAAGCCAACGTCATCAGCTTGCAACGTTACCGGCAAGCGGATTGAGAATCTGTTTACCCGCTTTGCTGTTTTTTACGGGCATTTGTGGCGCAGTCAGTTTAAGAGCGATGGATTTTTGGAGTTTGCCAAAAAAGAGTGGGCGGAAGGATTGGGACAATTTAGCGATGAAATTTTGAATCAGGGCATTCTGGCATGTCGGGATCATTGTGACATGCCGCCGAGCCTGCCACAAATGATTGGCTTTTGTCGTGACAGCAAAAGGCGGAGTACTTTTTATGTCTCAGGGGCACCACCTCAACCAGCAAGCCAAGCTGTGGTTGAAGAGAATATCAGGCAATGCAAAGCCTACTTACTTAAATAAAAATAGGAGAAGCACTATGTTACTTTTAACAAGAAAAGTCGGGGAATCGGTGGTTATCGGTGAAGATATTTACTGCACGGTGCTTGGATACCAACATGGAGAGGTTTGCCTGGCTTTTGATGCCCCTAAGTCCCTTCCAATTCATCGGGATGAAATTCAACGCAGAATTAACCGTAATCGTCAAAAAGATGAATGGTATCGCGAACCTGTATCTCATCAAGAAAGCGTGGTTGACCGCCTAATCAGTAAATTCAAACACGAGATGAGTCGTGCTTAGAACCATCAACAATAATATGAGGTTTAGCTAATGATAGATCTGGTTGAACAAGGGATAACGGTTAAAGACCGTGCCAAAGAAAAGCTGAAGCGTGATTTAGGTGATTTGATTGAAAATGCATTAAACGATCCGAAAACCGTAGACATCATGCTGAATGCAGATGGCCGACTTTGGCAGGAACGGCTTGGTGAAACGATGCGTTTTATAGGGAATATAAATGCAGCACGTGCCGAATCCATCATCAAAACTGTTGCCGGTTTTCATGGAAAAGAAGTAACTCGCATGAAGCCTTTGCTAGAAGGAGAGCTACCTCTGGATGGTTCTCGTTTTGCAGGACAATTGCCGCCGGTTGTTTCAAATCCAACCTTTGCCATCCGCAAAAAAGCTTTATCGGTTTTTACACTCAATGACTATGTTCAGTCAGGAATTATGACAGAAGCACAGTGCGAGGTTATTGAAAAAGCCGTTTCTTCACACCGAAACATTTTAGTCATTGGTGGCACAGGTTCTGGCAAAACCACATTGGTGAACGCCATCATCAATGAAATGGTTATTCATGCGCCTGAAGAACGTATTTTTATCATTGAAGATACGGGGGAAATCCAGTGTGCAGCAAAAAATTGTGTTCAATACCATACCACGCTTGATGTCAGTATGACCCAGCTTTTGAAAACAACACTGAGGATGAGACCTGATCGAATCATTGTGGGGGAAGTTCGCGGAAGTGAGGCGCTTGACTTGTTGGATGCATGGAACACGGGACATGAGGGAGGAACAGCTACTTTGCATGCGAATAACTGTATTGCAGGGCTTCATCGGTTGAAATCACTCATTACTAGAAATCCTGCCTCCCCTGCTGAGATCGAACCTTTAATTGGAGAGGCTGTCCATTGTGTTGCGCACATCTTAAGAACTCCGCAAGGGCGACAAATTCAAGAAATTATTAATGTCCATGGTTATGAAAACGGTCATTACAACATCGAAAAACTTATTTAAGGAGAAAATAAATGAATCAAACAATTCTGTTTAACCAAAAGAACTACTGGATAA
>JAJZTL010000089.1 GCA_021848965.1 Pseudomonadota bacterium | reverse complement strand
TAAGTTGATTTTTAAACAGTTGTGAAAGTTTAGCAAAAAAATTAAAAAATTAGCAAGCAAGATAAGAAAAAATTAATTTTCCGTGAATAAAAATTTCTCCATTTCCTCTCTTAAAAACTGTCTTGCTTTAGAATCTGTCAATACAAGACGATATTCATTAATTAAAATAGTTTGTTGACCTATCCACATTTGCCAAGCTTCTTTAGATATTTCATTCATGATTTTTTCTCCCAAAGCACCTGGCATAGGAGAAAAATCTAAGGCTTCAGCCTCTTTTTTTAATTTTTTACAAAAAATAGTTGTCATTTTTTAAGCATCCAAATTAACCACATCTAATGCATTCGTCTCAATAAAAGCACGACGTGGCTCGACTTCATCTCCCATCAAGGTTGTAAATAATTGATCAGCTGTCATTGCATCTTCAATTGAAACTTGCAATAAACGTCGCGAACCAGGATCCATCGTCGTTTCCCACAACTGCTCTGGATTCATTTCTCCCAACCCTTTATAGCGCTGAATTCCCTGACCTTTTTTCCCTTCATCAATAAGCCACTGAAAAGCCTCTTCAAATGAAGTCACTTTTTTGCTTTTTTCCCCTCGTTTAACATACGCACCTTCTTCAACAACTTCAGCTAATTTGGTACACAATGTTGTTAAATTTTGATAATCTCTTAGTTGGAAGAATTCTGGAAAAAAGAAAATAACTTCATCGCTACCATGTTGGAGGCGATGCAAACAAGGGTAAAACACTTCTTTTTCTGAATGGTACTCAACTTCCCAACGATAATGACAGCCATTAAGGTTCAGCGATGCCATTTTTTCTTGCAATTCATGCGTCCAATTTTCAACCACATTTTTATCTTTTAAAGATTCCATTGTTAGCTTAGGTGCAAATCCTAAAAACCATAAGACTTCACTCGGATAACGCTTCGCTAATTTAGCCAAAATTTTTTCTGCCTTTTGAAAATCTAAGGCTAATGCCTCTAGTGCCATTGCTGAAATAGGCGGGACATCGGAACGAGGGAAGAAGGAAGCTCCATCTAAAGCAACTTGAGTCAGATACTGCATTAATGCTTCATCATCTTTCACATATTGCTCTTGTTTTCCTTTTTTTAATTTGTATAAAGGCGGTTGTGCAATATAAATATGACCACGTCCCACCAACTCAGGCATCTGACGATAGAAAAAAGTAAGCAATAACGTACGAATATGAGAACCATCCACGTCGGCGTCAGTCATAATAATAATACGGTGATAACGTAATTTATCAGGATTATATTCCTCTCGACCAATACCACAACCCAGTGCTGTAATTAATGTACCCACTTCTGCAGAAGAAAGCATTTTATCAAAACGCGATTTTTCCACATTTAAGATCTTTCCTTTAAGCGGAAGAATCGCTTGAAAACGACGATTACGCCCTTGTTTGGCAGAGCCTCCCGCCGAGTCTCCTTCTACAATAAATAATTCAGATAAGGCTGGGTCACTTTCTTGGCAGTCGGCTAACTTACCTGGCAAACCAGCAATATCCAACGCACTTTTTCGACGCGTCATTTCACGTGCTTTTCGTGCTGCTTCACGGGCACGTGCAGCATCAATAATTTTTCCCACAATAATTTTAGCTGCTGCCGGGTTTTCCAACAAAAAATCATTCAACTTTTCAGCCATTGCAGACTCTACTGCGGCTTTTACTTCCGACGACACTAATTTATCTTTGGTTTGAGAAGAAAATTTAGGATCGGGTACTTTTACAGATAATACTGCCGTTAAACCTTCACGCGCATCATCGCCTGTAGGAGAAATTTTCGCTTTTTTAGCCCAGCCCTCCTTTTCCATATAGCTATTCAATGTACGTGTTAAGGCTGCACGAAATCCCGCCAAATGTGTTCCACCATCTTTTTGCGGAATATTATTTGTAAAACAGTAAAGCGTTTCTTGAAAACTATCATTCCATTGCATAGCGACTTCAACACCTATATTGTCACGCTGCTCCGTAAAATAAAAAATATTCGGCATAATGGATGTTTTATGTACATTTAAATATTCAACAAAAGCTTGCACACCACCTTCATAGTGAAATTGTTCATTTTTTCCGGTTCGCTCATCTAATAGCCGAATATTGACACCTGAGTTCAAAAATGAAAGCTCGCGCAAACGTTTTGCCAGAATGTCATAAATAAATTCAATATTTGAGAAAGTCTCTGCACTGGGCTTAAACCAAATTTCAGTTCCGTTCAAAGAAGAAGGTGCGGTTGCTTTTAATGGCGCATCAGGCACGCCCATAGTATAGGATTGTTCATGCATATGACCATCACGTTGAATGCGTAACCGCAGTGATTCTGATAAAGCGTTAACAACGGAAATGCCCACTCCGTGCAATCCGCCTGATACTTTGTAAGAGTTATCATCAAATTTTCCGCCCGCATGTAACACCGTCATGATAACTTCTGCTGCTGATCGTCCTTCTTCAGGATGAATATCTACTGGAATTCCTCGGCCATTATCGCGTACAGTAATAGACTCATCTGCATGAATAATAACATTAATTTCAGAGCAATAACCTGCTAATGCTTCGTCAATAGCATTATCTACAGCCTCGAAGACCATATGATGCAAACCTGTGCCATCATCGGTATCACCAATATACATTCCTGGTCTTTTGCGAACAGCATCGAGACCTTTAAGAACTTTAATATTTGATGAATCATAAACCGCTGGGTTACTCATATAACAGTGCTCCAAAATAAAGAATTATTATACCGTTTTTTACTTATTCTTGGAATATATTTTCCATAATTATTGTGAACAAACTACGATTGAAAAAGTGATGTAATAGTGATACAATTAATGAAATAGTTGAAAGTAGAGGACCTTAATTATGACTACAGAAAGTTTAAAAAGCCCAAGAATTAATGTAACTTTTGAAAAATCGATTGCAACTATATTAACAGAAATAGCCTCTGATGCTCATCAATCTGTCTCCAGCTTAGTAAGAGAGTTAACCTTAGAAGCTCTAGAACGAAGGGAAGATTTGGCTTTATCACAATTAGCCGACGCGCGCTTCATTCCAACCTCCAAACGAGTTAAACATGAAGATGCCTGGAAATAACGTTACTTATTCTATTGAGTATCTCACCTCTGTTGTAGATAAAGACATTCAAAAACTTCCAACCACCGCAAAAAAAATGATAAAAAAAGCTATTGAAGAAAGATTAACGTTTGATCCTCTAGGTTTTGGCAAGCCATTACGTTATAGCTTAAAAGGACTACGACGCTTGCGTGTGGGTGATTATCGTATTGTTTACCATATTGATACAGAAAATACTTGCGTAACAATAACTGCTATTAAGCATCATAAAGATATTTATGAATAAATACTAAAAAAAGAAGAGTGAGCCGATAAGCCGGGTTCTGTCGTGGACAATCATTCATCTAGGAGTGATGTCACCATCACCCTCAAGCAGCCTACCCAGATCCCGTGAGGATTGCACGTCCAATAGCTTCGCTATTGGTGGATCTCTATTTGGCCTTGCTCCGAGTGGGGTTTTCCATGCCGTCTCTGTTACCAGAGCCGCGGTGCGCTCTTACCGCACCATTTCACCCTTACCCAATGTTAAAATATCAGGCGGTATCTTTTCTGTTGCACTTTCCGTAGGCTTTCACCTCCCAGGTGTTACCTGGCACTTTACCCAATGGAGCCCGGACTTTCCTCCTCTAAAACATTAAAAATATTTTAAAAGCGATTGTCTAGCTTACTCTTCTGCGCATAAATATACAGCAACCAACCGGTGAAGTATATATTTTCCTTATCCTCTGACACATCTCACATAATTGTATAAAGGTTTTCCTTTCTCAGGACAAGGAATGGCTTCATAATTATTAGAACATTGCTTCTGCATGGTTCCAGGTACTTGATAAATATATGCGGACTCGGCGTAACTTGAAATGCACACGCAATAAAAAACAAACAAAGATAAAAGTGTTTTCAAAAAAATATCCCAAAGCTCTTAGTATATCGAATTCGCTTCTGCAAAGGAACTTAAACAATAAATCCATGTTTTGATAGAGAAATGTCTTCTTGAACATCGTCCAATACATCATTCAACATATTTTCTGCGCGCACACTATTACGAAGCTCCTGACGATTCTCAGGAGTATCTAAACGCAAATCCCATAAGGTACGTATAGTTTTAACAAACTCTATAGGCTCTTTATACTTATCGATGATGTCATAGTCTTCAGCAGTGATAGTTATTCCGTATCGTTCGGCAATGTCCAATGCTTCCCATCTTGCTGCTTGTACTTCCTCATTTCGAACTACTGTAGCAAATAACATGACTAAACCTCTTTTTATTTGAGTATTGTTGTATATAATACCGGAAAATTCTTAATTTTTTATTAAATTTTGAAATATTGATTTAAAATATGGACAAAGCGGGACAAAAAAATAAACGAGATTTAATATTTAAATAAGAATACAAGTGTAAAATGCGCTCACTCATTACTTATCAATATTGGCAAGTAACTTTTTTAATATTTATTAATACAGGTAACAAATATGCGTATTTTTAAGCCAGCAAAACTTAATCATAAACAAACAAGCAAACCCACAAACGAAGCAAATTCGCCAAATAATACAACTGGAGAAACCGAAAAATTTATACCTATTTCTCGCAGAGAACTACAACGCCAAGAAAGATATGATAGTTCGATATTGTTAGATGGCATCCCCGCAAGCCAAGGAAGAAAATCTTATGGCAATGGAACAAAAATGTCCCGCAAATTTTCGGAACTCTTTTCAAGAGATGACTCAAGCACTCCAGCGAGTAGTCAATCTGAATCCACAAAAGTAGTATTGGAAAGACGATCCCCTTCTCCTTCTTTCTAAAAAATTTTGGGTCAAACCCTTCATACTTTTTAGTAGAGTTGACCCAAAAAACATTAAACGTAAAATCCACTTCACGCCCTCACTGATCCCCTCAAAATATAATCACTAAACAAGTATTTAAGTCTTGAAAAATATGATTAAAAGCGTTCAAAATATTGGTCAAATTCTTTCGGTGTTGAAGGTGCTTTCACCCACGGATGATGAAATGATTGACTTTGTTGCATGGCCAAAACAAACGCCGCTTTATCGCTTTGCTTTATTTCGCGCAGAATAATATCATTTTTCATGATGGGTGACGCCATCGTTTTAATTTATTCACTAAAATGGGTATAGAGCACCAACCGATAACGCCTTCAATGATTAAAACAATGCCCACTACCATAAAAAATGTTTTGCTTAGCCCAATAAATACTGCTAAACAAAGTGCTACTCCAATGACAGTGCGATTAATTCGATCGGTTTTATCAATATTACATTTCATATAACACCTAAAAAAGAGGGTTGTTGTGTCACTCTTTCAACATATTTCGCTAAGTTCTTCCAAACATCAATCGATATACCTGCCGTTTTTAATGCCAATAATTGAACGACAATCGCGGCATCTGCCATAGAAAATCGCTGATCGGCCAACCATTCGTTTTTTGCGAGTGCTTGATCCAAATAAGTGAGCATAGGCGGCAAGTCTACTGATACTGCTGTCTCAATAATCGCTTGATCAGTGGGTTGATTTAATAAGGTGGGTTTGATAACACGCTGAAAAAAAATCTTTTTATAGGTTACATCTGTTAGCGTTGTATCCGCGTAGCGTTCAAACCACAATGCTTTGGCGTACTCTTTGGAATTATCAGGATAAAGCTTCTTGCCTGAAGAAAATTCTCGATCCAAAAAAGCGGTGATAACGGCTGAATCTGCTATTCCCCAATCACCGATTTGCAACAGGGGTATTTTGCCTAAAGGACTTAATCGATCAAACGCTTCAGGAACCACTTCATTTTTTAGTATCAAAAGACTTTTTGGCAAAACCTGTTGATGTTCATATTCAAGATTTTTTTCAGCCAATGCCACCATCACTTTTCGAACATAGGGTGACGCCTTTACACCCCAGAGAATTATTTTTTCAGTGTTTTGCATATTTGCTCCTAAATAATTTATTCATTTATCAGAGTGGTTAATCCACTGTCGATCAATAAATCCACACCTACAATAGATGCAGCGCTGGGTGAAGATAAAAAGGCAACGGCGTCAGCGATTTCTTCAGGCTTGACAAATTCACCCGTAGGAAGCGTTTTTTTATGTTGCTCAATAAAATCGGATGGATACATTTCTGTTGAGGTATAACCAGGAGAGATTGAGTTGACCCGAATACCTCGATGAATTAAGTCCGCCGAAAAATTTTTAGTGAGCATACTGACAGCCGCTTTCGTGGAAGAATACACGCTGTGAGATGACCAGCCTCTTTGAGTGGCCATAGATGAAATTAAGACAACCGATGCATCATCATTCAGATACGATATGGCGCGCTGTACCGTAAAATAAACGCCTTTGAAATTAATGTTCACCATTTCATCGAAATAGGCTTCATCCACTTCATCCAGCGCTCGACGACTCGCAATACCTGCACAGGCCACTAAGATATCAATTTTTCCGAGTTTTTCTTGAGTTGTTTGAAAAAACAAATCTAAATCGGATACCTTACTGACATCTCCGGAAAGAGCAATAGATTCGCGCAAGGCCGTGTTTACCTGTTGCAGTTTATGCTCATCACGTCCGAAAATAGCGATTTTGGCTCCTTCCGGGTTAAATTTTTGAGCAATGGCTTTGCCTATGCCACTATTTCCACCGGTGATTGCAATAACTTTTTCATTAAACATTATAACCTCTTGTAATGCAATTCATTAGAAATGAATCAAGTATAATACATTGCTTAGGGAAAGAGTATTGATATAATGAAGGCATTACGTACTAAAAGATTGAGAAAAATTAAATGAAAACTCTCTTATTCACATTGGAAAACTTAATGGACAAAGTATCAACATGGGTGACGACCGGAGAATTAGATCCTGCTATTTTTTCTGATGAATTTAAATTCATATCGCCATTTTGGCTCGGTAATAATAAAACAGAATTTCTCAATAAGTTTTTAGATCTAACCCAATATAAAACAGCTTCTCTTGATAAAATTACTCATTTTGATCCGGTGATCTTCTTCAAAAGTTCAGATGAAAAGCATTTTTCTATTGTATTGCAGTACCATACAACGAATGGTCACAGTGTTTATGAAACTGTTCTGGGAACTGTAAACAACACGGGATTAATCAGTGAATTACGTTCAATTTATGATTTAGCAGCCACAAAGAAAGCATTACAGTTACCTTAAAAAAAACACGTATTTCTACGTATAGATATGTTGTATCGACAAATCTTATAATGAGCATGTAATAATTTTTAACAAGAGTGACTTTTATCATGACTCAATACAAACGCGTTTTTCTTATTGGGCACCCAGGTGCAGGCAAAGGACTGGTGGGTAAAGCATTGGCCGATAAATTAGGTTGGCGCTTTGTGGATGCAGATTTTGGTTTGGAAATGAAAATCGGTCGAAATCGAGCTGACATGATGGGTAATCATTCGCACAGTTCTTTTGATGATTGTGAGTCAAGCATCTTGGCGCATCAACTTGGACAGGAAAATCTTGTTGTAACAACGGATGCAGGCATTGTCCTCAATGAAAAAAACCGACAGTTGTTATCTCAAGAGTTTGTGGTTTATTTGAGAGTTAGTACTGCCATTCAAATGGAAAGAACCTTGCGCCAATTGGAAACATTGTTGCCACTTGATAACAAAGTGGCTTTTTTCGAGCAGTTGCATCAAGAGCGTGACAAACTTTATGAACGAGTCGCCACCTTTTCTATCAATACGGATAATAGTGCACTAGAAGAGCATGTTGCCACTATTGCTCAGCGCATTTTAAAAGAGCCTACCGTAATCTCGTCAGAAAATAAAAAAATAGAGGTTGTCTTTTTTCATCAAAACTTACATATTCCTGTACATTTAACACCGCAACAGGCCAAGTGCTTTAAACTTTTGGCACAAGGGAAGTCAGCCAAAGAAATCGCGCAAGTGATGAATATTTCTTACCGAACTGTAGAAGGCAATTTGGCAAAAACAATGGAGTTATTGGGTTGCGCGTCGAGTAAAGAATTGGTGGCACTGTATCATAATCAGCCGTAAGACAGTTATATTTTTGCATGACTTAAATCGAACGTTTATGGTGGGGCAACATTATCAGGATAGGGTGAAGGAATAATAGTATCATGCCAAAGAGGCTGATAGCGTTGATTGTAAATACCAATAATGTCACCTGTATACAGTGAGTTTTCAGCATCCAATAAAAGCCAACATAAAAATTTGGCAGGGATATTTACATCAAGGTATCGATTGTTATTTTTAAATTTTTCTTGTGCTTTTACAATATCTAAATCACTTTCTTTGTGCTGAACAATATGTTCCACCATATCCGTTTTAACGACACCAGGATGAGCGGCAGTGACAAAAATATTGTAATCGTTCAGTGGTCTTGCTCTGCTGATCTTCTCGGAGTAAAATTCTCACAACGTATTTGATGACAATATTACTGATGAATTTTAATTTTTCTTTAAAAGCACCGAAATTGAGTGAACTAAAT